>JBDSXE010000492.1:0-8809 GCA_039926325.1 Paracoccaceae bacterium
GGCGGGCGGGTTGACTGGGCTGTGATGCGGTTGATCGAACTGTTCTCGGTGGTCCCCCCTCTGCTGGCCGCTATGTTACTGGGGGCGCTGACCGGGGGTGGGTTCCTGACCATCATCCTGATCGCCGCTCTGTTCGGCTGGGTGCAGGTCTGTCTTTTGGTGCGCGCCCAAGTCAAATCAGTGCGCGAGAAAGAGTTCATACGCGCCGCCCAAGCCCTGGGCGCGACCCCGTGGTATATCATCCGCCGCCACCTTATCCCCAACTCGATCTCACCAATTATCGTCGGATTCGTGTTGGCGATTCCGTTGGCGATGATGCTGGAAGCCTCACTCAGCTTCCTTGGCATCGGTGTGGCACCGCCGACGCCAAGCTGGGGTCAGATGATCAATGTCGGGATGAATTTCATGTATTTTTACTGGCACATGGCGGTGTTTCCCACGGCTGCGCTGGCCATAACCGTGCTGACAACCACGCTGTTCGGCGATGGCCTGCGCGATGCCCTTGACCCTACCTTGAAAGGCCGCTGACGTGACCGAAAATCTGGCCTCGCTTTTTCTTCTGGACCCCGCTGTCACCTTTCTGAACCACGGCTCTTACGGCGCATGTCCCCGTCCGGTGTTTGAAACCTACCAGCGCTGGCAGCTACAGCTGGAGCGCCAGCCGATCGCGTTCCTTGACCCTGCAAGAGGGCTCAATGGCTGGATGCGCGATGGCCGTGTGGCTATGGCCGCGCAGGTTGGCACCAGCCCCGACAACCTCGTCGGCCTGACCAACGCAACCGCCGCACTGAACATCGTCGCCCAATCTCTGGATCTGAAACCCGGTGACGTGATTCTGACCACCGACCACGAATATGCCGCCCTTGAGAAAACCTGGGCCTACGTCTGCGCCAAGACCGGGGCCAAGGTGGTTTTCGTCGCCATTCCCTTGCCCCTGACCGAGGAATCGCAGTTCACCGATGCCATCCTTGCCGGAATGACCGAGCGCACCCGAGTGCTATTCCTGTCACATATCACCTCTGCCACAGCCTTGGTGTTCCCGATCGAACGCGCCGTCGCTGAGGCCCGTGCGCGCGGCATCTGGACCGTGATCGACGGCGCGCATTCGCCCGGCCACATCGCGCTGAACCTCGACAGCCTCGGCGCAGATTTTTACGCTGGGAACTGCCATAAATGGCTGATGGCCCCGAAAGGCTCGGCCTTCCTGCACGTCCGGCCGGAAATGCAGCACTTGATCAACCCCTTGGTCATCAGCCACGGCTGGACGCTGGACAGCAACACCACCACCGAACCCGGCCCCTTCGGCAACCCCGCCTTCATCGACCGCCTTGAAATGCAGGGCACCCGCGACCCTGCCGCCTGGCTTTCAGTGCCCACCGCTATCACCTTTCGTCACCAACATGGCTGGGAGAATGTCGCCGCCGAATGCCGACGTCTGGTGCAGGACACCGCCGCCCGCGTCCGTGCGCTGACGGGCTTGCCTGCCCTCAGCAGCCCCGAATTCTGCGCCCCGCAGATGGTGGCGATGCCGGTTCCGCCCTGTGATACCGCCAAACTGAAGACCGACCTTATCGACCTTTACAACATTGAAATCCCTTGTTTCACTTGGAAGGATCACCAAATCGTCCGCGTTTCGGCTCAGGGCTATAACACCCAAGCGAACATGGACCGGCTGCTTGAGGCTCTTGCCATACTTTTGCCAAAACATGCTGTGGCGCAGTGAACCACTTGTCCCTAAACCATGCCGGGGCGCGGGATGCGCCCAAAGTCACGGAGTAATGGCATGAAACGCGAGTCCGCACTGCGCTATCTGGAACCGCTCGACTCCACGACGCGCGGTGTCGCTGTGCTGGATGCACTGGCGGAGATGGTGGAAAAGGGCGGTTTGCACGTCGGTGACCGCCTGCCACCCGAAGTCGCGTTGGCCAATACTCTCGGCGTCGGAAGATCCACCATCCGCGAGGCATTGAACCGGTGGGAGGGCTTGGGCATCATCCGCCGCCGCCGCGGCGACGGCACCTATCTGACGGCTCGTGTCCAGACCTCGCATGGCCCGTTGCCGACCATGATCGCCCTTGAAGGCGAGGCGATCCTGCGCCTGCTGCAAGTGCGCCGTGTGGTGGAAACTGGCACTGTCCGGCTGGCCGCGCAGAACGCCACCCCTGCCCAACGCATTGAAATCGCCCGGCTGTGCGACCGACTGCTCGACATTGTCGCCGCAGGTGACGATTATCGTGAAGCTGACCTCGCCTTTCATGGCGCGATTTGCGATGCGACCGGCAATGCGATGTTCGGGAAAATTCTCTCGCGTCTCGACACTGCGCTGGAACGCTCTGCCGAAGCGCCGTTTAGCCAAAGCGGCTTCGGGCTTGCTTCATTCCCACCCCACCGCGACCTAAGCGATGCCATTGTGGCGTCGGACGCTGGCGGGGCCGAGGCCGCAATCAACGTCATCATCGACAAGGTCGAGGCAGAGATCCGGCAGATCATCGACGAAGGTCCGTCGCGTCAGGAGGATAGTCATGGCACGCCGCGCGCAACGCGTTGAAACCCAGCACAAACCCCTGCGCCCTTAGGCCGCGCAGACGCCTTCCGCGTTCAGAATATTGCAACAACCCCGGAAATGTCGCCACGCCCAAAGGCCAGCACGTTGCACTTCGCAGTGCCGAATTGAGCGGCTTCTAATGTTCTGCGCTGACAGCCAGTCCCATTCCCCGTCCGGCCCGACATTAGGCGCGATACCCATTCAAAACTGCGGCACACCGGGTGTTTTGGAGCGTACACGGTATAGCGTGGTCGTGGCGGTCAGAAACAGGCTTCGCATATCCGCATCGCCCCAGGTGAAATTCGCCACAACTTCCGGGATGAGGATCACACCCAAAGGCCGCGCGTCGGCGGAAAAGACATGCAGACCTCCGGGGCCACAGCAGTAAAGGTTGCCCTTGGCGTCGAACTTCATGCCATCAGGCGCGCCATCTCCGTCGCCAGTCACCTCGGCCCACACAGCGCCGCCTGTGACATGTCCATCGGCCGACACGTCAAAGACGCGGATATGTTGCCGCTCTGTGTCGTTGACAAAAAGCCGGGTTTCATCGGGCGAAAAGCAAAGCCCATTGGGTTGGGCAAAATCCTGCGCCAAAAGCGTCAATCCGCTGCCGTCGTCATTGACCCGGAACAGGCCCTGAAAGCCCAACTGTTGCGGCCGCTCGACCCCATAATAGGGCATCCGCCCATAGGAGGGATCGGTAAAGTAGATGCCCCCGTCCGAGCGCACCACGATATCGTTGGGACTGTTGAGCTCCTGTCCGTGGTAATGGCTGGCCAGCACCACGATGGTCCCGTCAAGCTCGGTCCGGGTCACACGGCTTGTGGCATGTTCGCAGGTGACCAGTCGGCCTTTGGCGTCATAGGTGTTGCCGTTCGCCATGTGGCAGGGCTTGCGAAAGGTCGTCACGCCGCCAGCCGCAGTCCAGCGCCGCATATGGTCGCCCGGCATGTCCGAAAAGGTCAGGTGCTGCCCGACCGGATGCCAGACCGGCCCTTCGGTGAAGTCGAACCCGGTGGCCAGCCGCTCCAACACGTTATCGCCTACGACATCCAGAAAGGCCGGGTCGCGGACTTCGATGGTCATTTGGCGTTCCTTCGCGCCTCGACGCTGGTCGGGCCGACATACCAGTCTTTCGCGGCAACCTCTTCAAACACCACCCATACGTCGTCGTTCGACAGGCCGGTGACTTCGGTGATGGCCGCTGCAATGCGTTTGGCAATCTCGGCCTTCTTGGCCGCCGGATCATCAGCGATAACCTCGCGCACAAGGCGAATGTTGACGAATGGCATAGCTGTCTCCTTCCGTTGAATTTACCGGGCGGGCTTGTGCCCGCCGGCCGCTGTGATCACGCCGACGATGATGATGCCGGTCAAAAGTAACCTAAGCCCGGCGCTGACGCCAAAGGTGTTGAGCATGGTCAAAAGCAGGACAAGGAACAACGAAGCGCCCCATATCCCCGGAACATTGGCCTTGCCGCCCGCAACCGAGGTTCCGCCGATCACCACCACCGCAATCGAACTCAGCAGGTATTCGTTGCCAATATCCACGCTCGCGCCCCGGAAATAAGCGGCGAGCAGCGCCCCGTTCAGGCCCGCCAATCCACCCGACAGCGCATAGGTGACCAGCCGCACCCGTTCGACCGGAATGCCCGCCAGCTTGGCCGCGCGAATGTTCTGCCCGATGGCCAACACCGCGCGGCCATACCCCGTACGTTGCAGCGCAGTCCACGCAACCACCGCCAAAAGGACACCGACAACGGCCAGAATCGGGATGCCAAAGAACTGGATGTTGGCGAAATCGGCGAAACCGGGCGGCGGTTTGATTTGCAGTCCGCGCCCATAAGCGATGTCGGTTGAAAGAATGATGAAGCTGGACGAAAGCGTTGCGATGATCGGTGGGATGCGTAGCAGGCGGATCAGGGCGTAGTTGAACAGTCCGAACAACAGCCCGCTGCCAAGCGCCGCCATAATGCCCGGCACGACCATGTGATCATCCCCGCCCATCACCTTCATCGCGACAGCACTCGCCAACCCGATATTGGCCGGGATCGACAGATCCACATTGCCCGGCCCAAGCGTGATGACAAACATCTGCCCCAACCCGACGATCACGGTAAACACCGCGAGCGATAGCGCCGCCGTGATCATGCCCCCCGCACCCGTGCCGCCAGTATAGATGATGGCGGCAAGCCAGACGATCACCGCGCCCACGAAAGACCATATCCACGGCTTGCCAGAAAGTTTTGCGATCATGGACATTCTCAGCCCCCTTTACGGCTGATCAAAGCCCGTGCTGCCAGAACCACGATCAGGATCACGCCATTGGCCGCCACCTGCCAGTCAGGCGGAATGTGCATGAAGGTCAGCAGCGATCCTGCCGCCAGCGCCAGCGTCAGCGCGCCTATAACCGCACCGATGGGGGATACGCGCCCGCCCACGAACTCGCCGCCGCCAAGGATCACGCCTGCAATGGACAACAGCGTATAGCCGTTGCCAATATTGGCGTCGGCCGAGGTGGTGATGCCGATCAGCGCCATACCCGACAGTACGCCGAACACCCCGGTCATTGCGAACATCACGACCTTGGTGCGTAACAGTGACCACCCGGCACGCCCGATCGCCTGCGCGTTGCCGCCGGCGCCGCGCAGAACGGTGCCATAGGCGCTACGCATCAGACCTAAATGCACGACAAGCCCGATCACCACCGCTGCTACCACCGGAAATGGCACAAAGGGCGGTTTGAACCCCATCAACCCCAGCAGCCAGTCGGGTGCCTTGCCTCCCGGCTTTGGCAACAGCAGGATCGACAGGCCCTGCCAGACAAAGCTCATCCCCAGCGTCACCACGATTGAGGGCAGGTTGCGAAGGTGGATCAGCGCGCCAAGCCCCGCATAAACCGCGATGGCGGCCAAAAGCACCAAGATGCCGATCAGCGGGTCGTCATGAAGCCAAGTCGCCGTAACGCAGCCAACAAAGCCGACGAAGGTGCCAATCGACAGGTCCAACTCGTTGATGGTGATCACGAACATCTGCGCGATGGTCGCCAGCACGATCGGGATGGCAAGGTTCAACATCAGGCTGAAACCCAGGTAGCTGATCGCGCGTGGGTTCAGATACGCAATCGCCAGCAGGATCAGCGCGAAGGACAGGGCGGGCAGCAGCCTGCGTACAATGCGCGCATAATTCGGCGGACGCTTGGCGGCCACGCGGCGAGTAACCAAAGATGTCAATTCTCAGCCCCTTCAAAGGAAGAGTGGATGACCTTCTGTTCGGTCAGTTCGCCGCGCGCCAGTTCCGATACGATCTGGCCGTTGCGGAATACATAAACGCGGTCGCAATTGCCAAGCTCTTCGGTCTCGGTCGTGTACCACAGGAAGGTTCGACCCAATCGGGCCTCGGCGCGGATCAGGTCGTAGACGTCCAGCTTGGTGCCGACATCGACCCCTCGCATCGGGTCATCCATCAAGATGATGCGCGCGTCCGATCCCAGCGCACGCGCGAACAGCGCCTTTTGCTGGTTGCCGCCGGAAAGCGACAGGATGTTGTTGTCCATATCGGGGGTGCGGATGCCGATCCTGTGTTGCCACGTCGCGGCCATCGCCTGTTCAAGATCCGGCGCAAGGAATAACCCGCGTCGAAGCCGGGCCAACGACCCGATCGAGATGTTCAGGGCAATCGACCATAGCGGGAAGATGCCATCTGTCTGTCGGTCGCCCGCAACCAAAGCCATCGGCGCTGCGACCGTGATGCCAGATTTTGAACCGGAGCCTGCCTCGAACACCTCGATCAGAAGTTTGGTCTGCCCATGTCCGGCAAGGCCCGCAAGGCCGATGACCTCGCCCTGACGCGCCACAAGTTCTATCCGGTTTTCCTTGGCTTCGGAACGCCACCGCACCATCTCTGGGCGCGCCACGCCACTATCGGTCAGCTCGGACACCTCTGCCTGTGCATGAGGATGTCCGCCGCCCATCGTGGCGATAAGTCGGCTGCGGTCAAAGCTGTTCGCCCGGTCATCGGCCACAACTTTGCCATCGCGCATGACGACGATGCGGTCGCAGTTGCCAAGAATCTCGCCCAGAAGGTGGGAAATCAGCACAAAACTGACGCCAGCCGCCACACTGCGCCGCACGTAAGACAACAGCTGCTGCGATGTTTGGGCGTCCAGCGACGAGGTCGGCTCGTCAAGGATAACCAGTGCCAAAGGGTCAGTGGTCACTGTGAACGCCCGCGCCACCTCGACCATCTGCCGTTTGCTGATCGACAGGTCGGCAACGATATCGCCGGGTTCGATCCCCTGACCGGGGAATATCTCATCCAGCTTGGCCATGATCAGGTCGGCCGCGCGTTTGGTGCCGCCCCAGCCGTTCAGGCTGGCATGACTGACCCGGGTGTTTTCACCGACGCTAAGGTTCGGGCACAGAGACAATTCCTGAAACACACAGCGCAAACCCAAGGCACGCGCACGCTGAATCGTATAACCCGCCTCGACATTGCCGTTGACGCGGATCTGTCCGGCATCGGGCGTACTGGTTCCGGCCAGAATATTCATCAAAGTGGATTTGCCAGCACCATTGTGCCCAACCAACCCGATGCACTCACCCGCGCAGATCGCGAAATCTACGCCTCCCAATGCCTGAACGGCGCCAAAATGCCTTTCGACGCCGCTCAGTTGGGCAATGATGTGATCACCATTTGCCATGTTCATCATTCACTTAGCCGCTGCTGCGGATATCCGCAGGCTGATCACTTGATGTTGGCTTTGATGGCTGCCAGCGACTCGTCCATCGTGTATTCGTGGCTGGCGACGCTGCCGGTTTCGATATTGGGCAGTTCAGCCTCGAAAGTGTCTTGCGTGAAGGCGAGGTAGGGCACCAGAAGATCGTGCGGAATGTCAGTCCGGCCGTCCAGCACCTGCTGAGCCACCCAGAACGCCAGAGTCGAGACGCCGGGTGCAATCGAGCCTGACCACGTCTGGTAGCCGTCCTTGGCTTTCTGCTCTTTCCAGTACTGCAGTTCGTCCTGACGGTTGCCCATGATGATGGTCGGGCGCGGTTTGCCAGCGGCGGCAAATGCCTGAGCGGCGCCGTAGCCGTCTCCACCTTGATCGACGATCCCGACGATATCGGGCAGCGAAGGTAGCACAGTCGCGACGGCCTTCTGTGCAGTGGTCTGGTCCCAATCGCCGGTGACTGCGTTGACGATCTTGAACTCCGGATGGGCGGCGACGCCTGCTTCGATGCCCTTGTGGATCGCTTCGTCGATCGACGTCCCGGCGAGGCCGCGGATTTCCAACAGGTTGCCGCCTTTGGGCTGGAACTTGGCCATCTGTTCGACTTCTTCGCGGCCCATGGCTTCGAAGTCGACCACGACCCGGTAGGCGCAAGGCTCGGTCACGATGCCGTCAAACGACACCACAACGATGCCCGCATCGCAGGCCTGCTTGACAGCACCATTCAGCGCGTCGGGCGAACCGGCGTTGATGACGATGCCGTTGTAGCCCTGCAGAATCAGGTTCTGGATCTGCGCGGCTTGCGTGGGGACTTCCTTGTCTGCAGTGGTGAACACGTCAGAAGCGGCAACCACTTTGTCAGCGACTGCTTTCTTGCTCACCACGTCATAGCTCTTCAACATCGCCTGCCGCCACGAGTTGCCGGCATAGTTGTTGGAGAATGCGATCTTCATGCTGGACGTATCAGCGAACGAGGCCGTTGCGGCAGAGGCAGCAACAAACGCCCCGAGAACGAGTTGTTTTTTCATTTGGTATTCCTCCCTGGGTCCCCACCGGTTGCTTTGAAGCGAATGGTGGTGGACGCGGAAATGCTCACATAATCCTGTCATTTGGTCAAGTTTGATAATACGATTGATAATATTATGATCAAACTTAAAACATCGGGATGACCGTGGTAGAACGAGCAATGGGTCAAAGCGACGACAAGCTAGAGAACGAGGCGCAGCGCAAGCCGACGATGATGGACGTCGCCCGTGCCGCCGGCGTGTCGCAGTCCAGCGTCTCGCTGGTGCTGAACGAGATGACCGGAGCGCGGATTTCGGACCAGACCCGCCAGCGTGTGATCGCCGCCGCGCAGGAACTAGGCTATGTCCTGCCTGCGATGCGCCGTAACAGCGGGTCGGGCGCCTCGGGACAGACCATCGTCTATCTGGCCGATGAAATCTCGACCACGGTGTTTCCGGTGCAAAGCATCGACGGTGCCCGTGACGCCGCGTGGGAGCAGGGTTTGCTGCTGTCCACCTATGTCATGCG
>JBDSXE010000493.1:0-2997 GCA_039926325.1 Paracoccaceae bacterium
CGCCATCACTGAGTTTGCTTACGGTGAACGCGCTGGTTGCCAGCCACTCTGTGTTGGTCCCGCTGCAAGCTGAGTTTTTTGCGTTGGAGGGGCTATCCCAGCTTATGTTAACCGTCAGGAAAGTCAGGCAGTCGGCCAATCCTGCGCTTCGGATTGAAGGTGTGGTAATAACGATGTTTGACGGCCGAAATCGCTTGTGTCAGCAGGTTGAGAATGATGCGAGGGCGACGTTGGGCGACTTGGTGTTCAAAACCGTTATTCCGCGCAATGTCCGCGTAAGCGAAGCGCCTTCATTTGCGATGCCGGTGCTGCAATATGACGGAACATCAAAAGGCAGCGTGGCTTATCGCGATTTGTCGGCGGAGGTTGTATCGCGTCACCCAATTACAGACCGAATCGCTGGGAGCTTTAAATGAACGATAAGAAATCCGAAAAACGTGGGCTTGGGCGCGGTCTTTCGGCACTAATGGCGGATATAGAGCCCTATTCGGCACCATCTGCTTCTGATGGACAACCATTTCAGTTTTTGCCCACTGGCAGAATCGCTCCGAATCCCGACCAGCCACGACGCGATTTTTCAACTGATGCCATTGAGGGGCTGGCGGCCTCAATCCGTGAAAAGGGCGTCATTCAGCCATTGATAGTGCGCCCCATAAAGGGCGGCGACACGTTTCAGATTGTGGCCGGTGAGCGGCGCTGGCGTGCCGCTCAGTTGGCCGGGCTGCATGATTTGCCAGTTATCATTCGTGATTTCGACGACGCCGAAGTCATTGAAATTGCAATCATAGAAAATATTCAACGGGCTGATCTCAACGCCATCGAAGAGGCATTGGCATATCGGCAGTTGATCGACCGGTTTGGCCACACCCAGGAAAAACTGGCACAGGCGTTGTCGAAGAGTAGGAGCCACGTCGCCAACCTCCTGCGGCTGCTTACGTTGCCGGACGCCGTGCAGGCGCTCTTGCGGAACGGAGAATTGACCGCCGGTCATGCGCGGGCGCTAATCACGAGCGCGCAACCTGCCAAGCTGGCCGCGCAGGTGATAAAGGGCGGGCTTTCCGTGCGCGAAACTGAGAGGTTAGCGAAGGCGGGGGCTTCCGACGGAGTTGTGAAAAAGACCGGGAAGCGATTCGAGAAAGATGCGGATACAAGGTCGATCGAGACGGATATCTCTGCAAATCTCAAGATGTTGGTGCGGATTGATCACAATGGCCCTGATGATGGCGGCACCATGACGATTCGTTATCGTACGTTGGACGATCTCGACCTTCTGTGCGATGTGCTCTCGAAAATTCCGCGTGATATGCTGCACGCCTGAGGCTAGCTGGGCACCAGGGCTGCGATGATTTGGTTCAAGAGCAGCCTTCCTGCGGAAGTTGCCCTCAACGTCTCTCCGTCCGTTTCGATTAGGCCGAGCCCGCTGAGATGCAGAACCTCCCCCGACTGCAGGCCCGCGCCTGCAATTGACGCGTACCTGGGTATATGTACGCCTTCATCCAAACGTAGGCCCATCATCAGATATTCTGCGGCCCTGTCGCGTGCGGACAGCGCTTCAGACGGCAATTCGCCGGCCTTCCCGGCCTCGATCAGCCTCAACCAAGCCTCGGGCATTTTGGGTGCTTCGGTGGCACGCCGTACTGAGCCGCTCGTCAATCTGCCATGTGCGCCGGGGCCGATGCCAATATAATCTCCGCCGCGCCAGTAGATCAGGTTGTGCCGCGACTCTTGCCCGACTTTTGCGTGGTTTGACACCTCGTATGCAGGCAGTCCGGCGCGCGCGCAAATATCCTGCGTCAGCAAGTACATATCAGCAGATCGATCCTCGTCCGGCATGCCGCGGAGTTGCCCGCGAGCGTGCCGGGCGCCAAAAACCGTGCCGTCTTCAATAGTAAGCTGATACAACGACAGATGCGTTGGATCCATCGAGAGGGCTTCATTGAGTTCGTGTCGCCAGTCTACCTTGCTTTGGCCTTGGCGGGCATAGATCAGATCAAAACTCACCCGAGGAAACGTTGCCGTCGCTATGTCATACGCGCGCCGGGCATCAGCGACGGAATGCGTCCTGCCAAGCAAACGAAGGGCGTCGTCATCCAGCGCCTGTATCCCGACCGAAACGCGGTTTACGCCAGCCTCACGATATGCGCTGAACCGACCAGCCTCAACTGAACCGGGGTTCGCCTCCATCGTGATTTCGGGGTCGTTAGCCAGTGTCCAGGTGGCGCGTATTTTGTCCATGATTGCCGCTACCAGATCGCCGTCCATCAGAGAGGGCGTTCCCCCGCCAAAGAATACCGTTTGCAAAACGCGCCCTTTGGTCTCGCGGCCAGCGCGATCGATCTCTGCCAGATAGGCAGAACGCCAACGGGTTTGATCAATTTTGGCTGCGACGTGGCTGTTGAAATCGCAATAAGGGCACTTTGACTGACAAAATGGCCAGTGCAGGTACAGCCCGAAGCCGCCATTTTGCCAGTCTTCCATCGCTATCCCTTGAATGCGGTAACTTCGATTTCGAGTTTCATCTCGGGGCGGATCAATCCGGCGATGATCATTGTGGCGGCCGGTCGAATTTCTGCGAAAGCTCGTCCAAGTACCGGGACCAGCGCATCGACAAAGTCGACGTTGGTTACAGTGTATTGGACGCGAACGATGTCCGCCATTGCAAACCCCGCCTCATTCAAAACGGCAGCAATCGTCCACAAACAGTTCTCAGCCTGCTCCGCAGCACCTTCCGGTATCAGCATTGTTTTGTAATCGTACCCGGTTACCCCGGATACGAAACACCACCCACCTTTGACGACCGCCCGACTGTAACCCATTTTCGCCTCGAACGGCGAACCCGTTGAAATATGTTTCACGTGAAACATTCCTCCACCAGCTTGCGAAACGCATTTGCCCGATGGCTGATACGGTTTTTCAGCCCCGTCGCCATTTCACCAAAGGTCTGATCGTGTCCCTCCGGCATAAAGATCGGATCGTATCCGTGACCGTCGCCGCCAC
>JBDSXE010000494.1:0-2701 GCA_039926325.1 Paracoccaceae bacterium
TTGCCGTGCTGACGCGGTTAAAGGGGCATCCGAAGTTCAAAGGGGTCCGGCCGATGATCCAAGATATCGCCGACGATGGCTGGATGCTGCAGGAGGATGTGCAGTGGGGATTTGAGGCGGTTTGCGATCTGGACCTGACGTTTGATGCGCTTGGGTTTCCGCGGCATCTGGCGAACTTTCTGACAGTGTTGAAGCGGTATCCGGGGATGCGGGTGGTGGTGGATCACTGCATGAAACCGCAAATTGAGGCGCATTCGGCGGAGGGGTTCCGGTTTTGGGCGGACGGAATGGCTCGGTTGGCGGAGGCGGGGGCGTGGTGCAAGTTCTCGGCCCTGATCACGGAGGCTGGGGCGGATTGGACGGTGGAGGATTTGCGGCCTTATGTGGAGCATGTGATTTCGGCGTTTGGGGCGGATCGGGTGATGTGGGGGTCGGACTGGCCAGTTTGTCGGTTGCGGGCGGAATATGATGGGTGGCGGAGCGCGGCGCTGGAGTTGACGGCGGGGTTGTCGCAGGTGGCCCGGGAACGGATTTATGGCGGGACGGCGGTGGAGTTTTATCGGTTGTGAAGGGAGGATTTCACGCGTGAAATGACGAGAATATTTATTTGATTCAATTGGTTATGATAGCACGTTCATGGATTGTTAGGGTGTGGCGGGGTGAACCCCGCCCTACCGATACAACTGCTCTGCTACGATCCGCAGGCTTTGGGCGGCGTCTTGTTGGGCTATCGCGGCGGTCAGCGCAGGGTTGTCTTTCAGACGGGCGGCGATGGCGCGGAGGCGGTCGGCCATCAGGATGTTCGTCGTAGCCTCTGCCACCGGGTCGATGCCGGAATGGTCAGGGAATGTGTCGAAATAGATCACGCCATCATGACCTTGGCGGGCGAGTTCTACAAAGAGTTCCAGCGTTTGCATGGGGTTGACGGAGCCTACCATCAGGCCATCGTCGCGCTTGCCGTAGCCGTCGTTCAGATGAACGCCGAGCAGGCGGGAGTGGCGGGCGGCGAGTTGGGCACTTTGGGCAGGAATTTCGCCGGCGAACAGGACGTGGCAAAAGTCGAGGGTGATGCCGGTGTTGGGGCGCGCAACCTCTTTCAGCATCAGAAGGTTGGTGGCGAGGTCGGGCAGCAGCGAGAACGCACGCGGCTCGTTAGGCTTGTATTCCAGCGAGATGTCGAGGGCGGGGTTGTGATCGGTGACTTCGATCAGCGCCTCTAACGTGTGGTCCCACATCTGGCCGTAGTCGCCCTGAAAGGCGTAATCGACGCCGTCCTGACCCATCCACAACGTCATGATCCGGCCACCCATTTCGGCCAAGGCATCAAGGCCCTGTTTGGTAATGTCGATGGCGGCGCGGCGGACGCGCGAGTCGGGGTTGGTGAACGCCCCGAGCCGAAAACCGGGGTCGGTGTAGTAGCGCATCGCGAGGCCGTTCAGGGCCATGCCCTTGTCGGACAGGAGTTTCGACAATTGGGCGGGGGTGTGGTGTTCGAAGTGGTCGGGGTAGTTCAGGTCGGCGGCGTCAAGGCCGGGCACCTGCCCTGCCCTGTCCAACAGGTCTGCGACGGTGGGTTTGCCGGGCAGGCCAAGTTTGAAGGAGTTCAGGCGGGCGGCGTAGCGGGGACGATTGGGCAAGTCTGGCATAGAATTCCTCAAAGAGTTTTGCGTTAGACTTTGATCGGCAACGCTGGCCACTTATCAAGGCTTTGCGGGCCTTCTTCGTTGTGGTCAGCGAGTAAGCCCATAAGGGCCTGATGAGCGGCGGGTAAGATCGAACGGCAAACATTTCAATCTGGTTCGAACAAGTCGGGACGGCTGAGGGCGAGTGGTTCGAGATAGCCGATCAGCCGACCAAGGTGATGGCGGATCGCGTCGCGGGCCTTGGCCGGATCGCGCCCCTCGATCGCGGTCAGGATGGCCTGATGTTCGGTCAGCGTAGCCTCTATCCGGCCTGCCGCTGGCAAGATCAACTGGCGCGCGCGGTTGACGTGAACCCACGACGTGTCGGCCATCACCGCCGCCCGCTTGAAGCCGGTGAAGGTCAGGATCAGTTCGTGCATCGCGGCATCGGTCTGGTAGAAACCGGCGAAATCGCCCAGTTTAATCAGTTCGGCCTGCAGGTGGATGTTGTGGCGCAGTTGGACCAACTGATCTTCGGTGACGGTTTGGGCGACACGTTCGACGGCGGCAACCTCTAGCGCCTCACGCAGGAACGCGCCTTCGCGGATTTCATCAAGCGAAAGGCGGGCGACGTAGGTGCCGGCTTGTGGAACGACGCGCACCAGATGTTCGGCGGCAAGGCGTGCGACCGCTTCGGACACCGGACTGCGCGACACGCCAAGGATCTGGCAAATCTCTGGCTTGCGGACAATATCACCGGGGCGCAGGTCAAGTGACAGGATGGCATGGCGCAGGCTGGCATACACTCTTTGGGCCAGCGAACCGTTGAATCCATCCAGCGGGCGCAAAGGTTGACGTTGCGGCAGCGCCACTTCGATCAGGGCCTCTTGAACTGGCATGGGATCACCCTGTAGCATACTAACATGTTAGCTGGGGCGTTGGCCCTGTCAAGCAGCCGTCCGGCATCGGGTCGGACTAGCCAGAGCGAAAGGCAAATTGCAATGCAGTCCCCAGTTCAATCTCCCACCCAGTCCAGCGTGATCCGCCTGCACCCGTCGGATAATGTCATTATCGCGCTG
>JBDSXE010000495.1:0-5074 GCA_039926325.1 Paracoccaceae bacterium
GCACCGGGCTGGAGGCCGACCTTGCTGCCCTTGACCGCGACCGCCGCCTTCGCCGCGATGTGGAGCGCGCGATGGATGGGCAGACCGGGCTTGAGTGCTTTGATGCATGGGCGACTGAACTGGTCGACACCGGCTATCTGCACAACCACGCGCGGATGTGGTTCGCCTCGATCTGGATTTTCACGCTTGGCCTGCCGTGGCGGCTGGGAGCGGATTTCTTTTACCGGCATTTGCTCGACGGAGATGCCGCGTCTAACACCCTTGGCTTGCGGCGGGTGGCGGGGCTGCACACGCGGGGCAAACCTTATCCGGCGGATGCGCAGAACATCGCGACCTTTACCGCCGGACGCTTCACCCCGCGCCCGTCCGATCTGGCCGAGGTGACGCAGGGGCTGGAGGCAACCGAGCCTTACGGCCTGCCATCCGTGATGCATTTACGCGTCGTAACAGCACCCCTCCCCGGCCTGCCGACCGCCCTTTTGATCACAGATGAGGATTGCCGAGTTGAGGATTTCAATCTTGCAGCGCTGGATATTCGATCTGTTGCTACGCTGACCGCAAGGCACCTTCGATCCCCCCTGCAGGTGTCAGATCTGGTGTCAGGGTTTGAGGTGGGCGCATTGGCCGATGCCGCCCAGCGGATCAACGCCACCCCCATCGCGCTGCACGCCGCCGACCCCGCAGCAATGGTGAAATGGGCCGCAGGCGCCGGCGCCACACAGATTGCCACGCCCTACGTCACCACCGGGCCCCTGCGCGATTGGCTGGATGAAGCGGTCTCATCACTTGCCCGTGTTGGGATTACCCTGTGCGAATGGCGGCGGGAATGGGACGCTGCGATCTGGCCCCATGCCACGGCGGGTTTCTTCAAGGTCAAACAGAACATCCCTCGGATTCTGGGGCAGGTTTTGCCCAAATGATCTTGGCCGATCCACGCATCGCCCGGCCTGTCACGCTGATCCGCGCGGCGGTGCATCCACCAGCCGATGCCGCGCGGATCGCTTTGGCGCTGACCCTTGGCGCGCTGTGCCACGCGCTGTTTGCGGCAGGCGTGCTGGCGATGATCGTGGCGATGTTTTTTGGCCTTGGCGCAAGCCTTGGTTCCGTGCGCTGGCCTTGGGCCATCCTGGCCAATGCTGCGCTGATTGTTCAGTTCCCGCTTGCCCATTCGGCTTTGCTGACCGGACGTGGCAGACGGTTTCTGGCGCGGCTGATCCCGGACCCCCATGGGGAGACGATGGCCACCACCACCTATGCGATCATCGCCTCCGCCCAACTGCTGGCGCTGTTTGCACTGTGGACACCGTCGGGCCTTGTCTGGTGGCGGGCCGATGGCGCAACTTTCTGGGCCATGAGCACTGCCTATTCCGCAAGTTGGCTGATCCTGCTGAAGGCCAGTTTTGATGCCGGCGCCGAGGTGCAATCTGGCGCCCTGGGTTGGATGTCGCTGCTGGCGCGCATCCGCCCGGTATTCCCCGACATGCCCTCCGCAGGCCTGTTCCGCCTGATCCGCCAACCGATCTATTTGGCCTTTGCCATGACGCTGTGGATGCCTCCGGTATGGACGCCGGATCAATTGACGCTTGCCGTCTGCCTGACCGCCTATTG
Organism: Paracoccaceae bacterium; assembly: GCA_039926325.1. Lineage (GTDB taxonomy): Bacteria > Pseudomonadota > Alphaproteobacteria > Rhodobacterales > Rhodobacteraceae > Stagnihabitans. Next base: position 1,609 of record JBDSXE010000495.1, read on the forward strand.
CCTGCTTGCCCCCCGCCTGAAGGAGCGCCGCTTTGCCACCCGCTATGGTGCGCAGTTTGATCACTATCGCGCCACTGTGCCCTACGCGCTGCCTCGCCTGACGCCACCAAAGGACCAACCCGATGCGCAATGATCTGACGATCTATGACACTGTGGCCGATCGCTGGTGGTCCGATGACATCCGCTGGGTGCGCACACTGAAGAACCTGGTGCCGGGGCGGCTGCAATGGTTCGACCGACATATCGACTGGCAGGGCAAGGCGGTGCTGGACCTCGGCTGCGCCGGGGGGTTCATGGCCGAGGCATTGGCGGCGCGCGGTGCGCAGGTCACCGGGATCGACCCTGCCGCCGAGGCCATCGACGCCGCCCGCGCCCATGCCCGCACGCAGGGTCTGCGCATCGGCTATGATGTGGGCGCGGGCGAGGCCCTGCCCTACGACAATGCCATTTTCGATGCCGTTGTCTGCGTCGATGTGCTGGAGCATGTGGCCGACCTGCACCGCGTGCTGTCCGAGGTCACCCGCACCCTGCGCCCCGGCGGGCTGTTTATGTTCGACACCATCAACCGCAACCCGCTGGCCCGTCTGGCCACCATCACCATCGCCGAAGATGTACTGCGTCTGTTGCCGCGCGGCACGCATGATCCGGCGATGTTCATCAAACCCCGCGAATTGCGCGCGGCGATGCAAGGCGCGGGGTTGGTGCCCGGAATGATCACCGGCCTTGGCCCGCGCGGGATCAATCGGCGGTTCGATCTGATCTTTGGGCACCTGCCGCTGACGGCCATCTTGTACATGGGAACCGCCAGCAAACCCCTGACCGAGGCTCTGTCATGACCGATCTTCCGCCCGAAAACGTGCAATCTTATCCCCGCCCACCCGCACTTGAACCGGTGCCGCAGCGCATCATCCTCCGGCTGGGCGGCGTTGTGATCGCGGATACAACCCGCGCCCTGCGCGTTCTGGAAACCCACCACGCCCCCAGCTATTACCTGCCGCCCGAGGATATTCGCGTCCCGCTGTGCCCAGCGCAAGGCAGCAGCCTGTGCGAATGGAAGGGCGCGGCGCGGTATTATGACGTCATCGCAGGCGGCAAGACCGCCGCGCGCGCGGCATGGGCCTATGACAAGCCCACCGCCCGCTTTGCCGCCCTTGCGGGCTATGTCGCCTTCTATGCCGGGCTGATAGACGAGGCACGGGTCGGCGATCTGCGCGTGATCCCGCAGCCGGGAAGCTTTTACGGCGGCTGGGTCACCCCCAATCTGGACGGCCAGATCAAGGGTGCGCCCGGAACCCAGCACTGGTAGGATGTGGCATTGGCCGAGTTTGCAGGTGAAATATCCGGGGGGTCAACATGGGGATGCGCAGTCTTATATCGGTCGCTCTTGCCATGGTTATCTTTGGTGGGGCCCTGCCGCCAGCGCTGGCCGACGGGTCTGCGACCGGGCCAACCGTCATCGAGGATTTCAAAATGCAGCCTAAAACCCGCTGGCGGTTTTTCACCGATCAGGTGATGGGGGGCGTATCGACCGGCAGCGTTGCCTTTGAACGCGAAGGCGGCGTCGCTTTTGCACGCATGACTGGGCGGGTCAGCACCGCCAATCGGGGCGGGTTCATCCAGATGCGGCTTGATCTGGTCAGCCCGCCGCCCAACGGCACAACCGGCGTGAGAATGATCGTGCGCGGCAACGACCAGCGCTATTTCGTGCATCTGCGCACAGGGGGCACGCTGTTGCCGTGGCAATACTATCAGGCGGGGTTCGACGTCACCGAAAGCTGGAGCGAAGTTCGCCTGCCGCTGGAAGCCTTCAAAGCCTCGGGCGCGTTGCTGCGCGAAGTGCCCAAGCCGGGTAGCATGACATCCGTTGCCGTCGTCGCCTTTGGCCGCGACTACGACGCCCGAATCGACGTGCGCGAAGTGGGGTTCTACTGAGCCGCGCAAAGGCCTAGAGCTTTCCGTTGGCCCTGCAATGCCGCACTTTTTCGTTAGCGACGGCCTGATCTGCGTTTGCGGCTTGACGAACATAAGTAGAACATTACCTTCTTCCGCATGGCAACGATGACACTTCAGACCAAGCTCGCGATCCTTTCGGACGCCGCGAAATACGACGCTTCCTGTGCCTCTTCGGGGGGAGAGAAGCGGGATTCCCGCAAGGGAGGCATCGGGTCGTCGGGTGGGAGCGGCATTTGTCATGCCTATACACCGGACGGGCGCTGCATCTCGCTCTTGAAAATCCTGATGACCAATTTCTGCATCTTTGACTGTGCGTATTGCATCAACCGCGTGTCCTCGAACGTCGAAAGAGCGCGGTTTTCGGTGGAAGAGGTGGTGACGCTGACACTGGAGTTTTACCGGCGCAATTATATCGAGGGGTTGTTTCTGTCCTCAGGCATCATCCGGTCGCCGGATCAGACCATGGCCGACATGGTGCGCATTGCGCAAACCTTGCGGCAGGATCACAGCTTTCGCGGGTATATTCACCTGAAAACCATCCCGGATGCCGCGCCCGATCTGATCCGTCAGGCGGGACTTTACGCCGACCGTCTGTCGATCAATGTGGAACTGCCGCATGACGCGTCACTGCGCAAGTTCGCCCCCGAAAAGCGGCCAGAGACGATCCGTGCCACCATGGCGCAGGTCCGGCTGGAGGGGGAGGCTACCAAAGAGGTTTCGCATACCGGCAAGAAGGCGCCGCGCTTTGCGCCAGCTGGGCAAAGCACGCAGATGATCATCGGGGCAGATGGCACCGATGATGTCGCCATCCTGACCAGCGCCACCCGGCTTTATACCGGCTACAAGCTGCGTCGGGTTTACTATTCGGCCTTTTCCCCCATCCCCGATGCCTCTGCCGCTCTGCCGCTGATCCAGCCGCCCTTGCTGCGCGAGCATCGGCTGTATCAGGCAGACTGGTTGATGCGCTTCTATGGGTTCAGCGCCGATGAAATTGCAACCGGAGCCACCGCGGGCCACCTGGACCTTGACCTTGACCCCAAACTGGCTTGGGCACTTCAGCATCGTGGGCAGTTCCCGCTGGACGTGCACACGGCCACGAAAGAGATGCTGCTGCGCGTGCCGGGCTTTGGCACCAAGACGGTCGACCGGATCATCGCCGCCCGGCGTAACCGCAGCCTGCGCTATGAAGATCTGGTTCGCATTGGCGCGCTGATGAAGAAAGCCAAGGCCTTTGTCAGCCTGCCGGGCTGGACGCCGGGGGCTATGACCGACAGCGCCGACCTGCGGGCGCAGTTTGCACCACCGCCCCAGCAGTTGAGCCTGCTGTGACCTATGGCGTGACCCTGCCCGAGCGCGGCACGTTCGAGGCGTGGCGCGCCGCCGCCCGGCTGGCCATGTCGCACCGTATTGCGCCCGATGACATTGGCTTCGCCGGATCCACGGGTCTCTTTGCGGCAACGCCCCTGCCAGCGGAGCTTGGCCAGCATCAGATTCTGGTGCCGGCAGCGTTTGT
>JBDSXE010000496.1:0-2563 GCA_039926325.1 Paracoccaceae bacterium
GCGACCAGCCCGGCGGCACGCAGGTGTCCGGATGGCTGGATGCATGGACTCCCGCACCCAGCGCCTATGCCATCAAGGCGCGCAATGCTGCCGATGTGGCGGCGGGCGTGAACTTCGCGCGCGACAACAACTTGCGGCTGGTCGTGAAAGGCGCCGGCCACAGCTACCAGGGCACGTCGAACGCGCCGGACTCGTTGTTGATCTGGACGCGCGCGATGAACGAGGTGACCTTGCACGACGCCTTCGTCCCTACGGGCTGTGAAGGCAAGGTCGCTGCGACCACGGCCGTTACGTCCGGCGCGGGCGCGGTATGGATCGATCTGTATTCCGCGGTGACCACACGAGCCGGACGCTACGTCCAGGGCGGTGGCTGCACCGATGTCGGCGTTGCCGGGCTCGTGCAGAGCGGCGGCTTCGGCAGCCTGTCGAAAGGATTCGGTACCGCGGCATCGAGCCTGCTCGAGGCTGAAGTCGTCACCGCAGATGGTCGGATGCTGATCGCAAACGCATGCACGAACCCTGACCTGTTCTGGGCGCTCAAGGGCGGCGGCGGTGGCAGTTGGGGTGTGGTGACCAAGCTGACCCTGCGCACGCACGACTTGCCGGAATATTTCGGCGGCGCGAACGGCAAGATCCAGGCACCGTCGGACGATGCGTTCCGCCGGTTGATCGCCCGTTTCGTTGATTTTTACGCCGACAACCTGTTGAACCCGCACTGGGGCGAGCAGGTGGCGATTGGCGCGGACAACACGCTGAAGATCTCGATGATCTGCCAGGGTCTGGACAAGGATCAGGTGAAGGCGGTGTGGCAGCCGTTCTTTGATTGGGTCAACGCTTCGCCCGAGGAGATGATCGTCGCCGACGAGCCCGGCACCTTCGCTGGCAAGGCGCAGGGTTGGTGGGATATCGAGGGCAATGATTCGATGATCCGCGACGCGCGACCCGGTGCGCCCAAAAATCACGGCTGGTGGAAAGGTGACCAGGACCAGGTCGGCGCCTATCTGCACGGCTACGATTCGTTGTGGCTGCCGGTGGCTCTGCTGCGACAGGAGCAGCGGCCGCGCCTGGTCGAGGCCCTGTTCGCGGGTAGCAGGCACAAGAAGATTGGCCTGCATTTCAACAAGGGCCTTGCGGGCGCGTCGTCCGACGCGATCGCCGCGGCTAGAAATACGGCGACCAACCCGGCTGTCTGCGAGGCCTTTGCGCTGGCGATCATCGCTGGTGGTGAAGCGTCCGCGTTTCCGGGTTTCGCGCGGCCAGCCATCGATCTGAAAGTCGCACATAGCGATGCGCAAGCGATCGACCAGGCCACCGCTGCGCTGCGCGCGGTTGCACCCGACGCCGGTTCCTACGTGTCGGAAAGCAATTACTTCAACAAGGACTGGAAGCGCGCGTTCTGGGGCGACAATTATTCACGGCTGCAGAAGGTGAAGCAGCAGGTCGACCCCGATGGATTGTTCTTTGTGCGGCATGGGGTCGGGAGTGAGGCCTGGAGTGAGGATGGGTTTACGCGGGTATGACGCTTATGCCGCCAGGGTCGCCATCTTGACCTTGGAGCGTGATGTCCGCCATGGCGCAACCGCGTGCGGTCACGCTTTAGAGTATCGCGTGCCACGCCTGTGTTGCGACCTCGCGGGCGTCGTGTTCGATCAGGTCGCCATGCGACACGATGATACGGTCGAAGTCCCAGGACAGGATGCGTCGAAGCGATTTTTCAGCTGCGCTCCGATCGCTCCAGCCCATCCGGTATTCCGGTGCGGGCCGGGGATTGTTCCACATGCGCAATACGTACTTGAACAGGAATTTCAATGTCGCCCCGGTACCTGGCGTGGCGTCAGTGAAATTCTCGATGAGGTCGACAAGGATCAAGGTACGGCTGGCGCGGTGGAACATCGCGACCTCGCGCATGATGCGCGTGCCCTGTACCAGCGTCTGGTCTATTTCCCCCGCCCAGTCCGCGGGTGCCTCGTCGCCGAGGATGGCGTCGTATTTCAGGCCGGGGCTCCTGCGCTCGACGCCCGGGCAAATCCACGTCTTCGCCTTTGGGAACGCGGCTTGGGCGGAGGCTGCATGCAGATGATGGAAATTCCCGGGGGCGACGATATGGGCGACCGGGCCGAGTGCCGCTATCTGCTTGGCAATCGCCGCGGTGATATTGCAGGGCGAATGCAGCATCAGTCCGCCGCAGGAGAGGCGGATCACCGTCATGCGCGCCTCGAAGCTCGTGCCTGCCAATCGGACGGGATAGGCAAGAAGCCATATTTGATCCATGACATAGGACGTGAGGAGCATGGCGTAGATGTGCGACTGGGCCGATAGTTTGGGGAAAAGTCTACTCTGACCCGGGTTTTTGCTGGGCGGTGATCCAGGCGTTGATGTGGCGTTCCAGGGCGTCGAGGGGGACGGAGCCGGTTTCGAGGACGGCGTCGTTGAAGGCGCGCAGATCGAACTTTGGGCCGAGTTCGCGCGTGGCTTTGGCGCGCAGTTCGCTGATTTTCAATTGGCCGATCTTGTAGGCCAGGGCCTGTCCGGGCGTGCCGATGTAGCGGTCGATCTCGTTGGT
>JBDSXE010000497.1:0-3243 GCA_039926325.1 Paracoccaceae bacterium
TGCCGCCGCAGATGTTGTCGGTCGTGACCGGTTGGCCTGCGGACATTGGCGACGAGATGGTCATCAACCATAATTTCGATCTGATCACGTTTACCGGCGGGATTGCCGTAGGCAAGATGATCGCGGCCAAGGCGGTCTACAAGCGGCAGGTGCTGGAACTGGGCGGCAATGACCCGCTGATCATTTGCAGCGACCTGTCGGATGCCGATCTGGCGAAGGCGGCAGATCTGGCTGTGGCTGGGGCCACGAAGAACTCTGGCCAGCGATGCACGGCGGTCAAGCGCATTCTGTGCCAGGAAAGCGTGGCGGACCGCTTTGTGCCAATGGTGCTGGAGCGGGCCAAGCGTTTGAACTTTGGCAACCCTATGGACCCGAAAACCGACCTTGGGACGGTAGTTCACGCCAAAGCGGCTGCACTTTTCGAACAACGGGTGTATTTGGCAGAAGGGCAGGGTGCCAAGGTGCTGTACGATCCGGGTCGCCAAGGCGCTGTCCTGCCGCCCATCGTGGTGGACCATGTTCCGCACGAAAGTCAGCTGGTGATGGAGGAAACCTTTGGCCCCATCATCCCGATTGTCCGCGTGCCGGATGATGATGTGCAGACGATGGCAATATCAAACGCCACCGCTTATGGCCTGTCGTCGGGCGTTTGCACCAACGATTATCGCCGGATGCAGGCATATATTCGCGGGCTGGATGTTGGCACGGTCAACATCTGGGAGGTGCCGGGCTACCGCATCGAAATGTCGCCGTTCGGCGGCATCAAGGACAGCGGCAACGGCTACAAGGAAGGCGTGATCGAGGCGATGAAAAGCTTCACCAACGTCAAGACCTTCTCGTTGCCCTGGGGCTGAACCTGCGGAGCGGACCGAACAAATCGGAATCCGCCGCATTGTGTCGCAATTGGACTACAAAATTGCGGCACATGGCGGATTATCCGTTTTGCAAGGTGCTGCCCGCAAGGGTGGAGAATTGGGAAGCCGGTGTGATCCCGGCGCTGCCCCCGCAACGGTAACGGAGATGCGGGCGTGACTTTTGCCACTGGGGAGGGAGGAGCCCCCTCGGGAAGGCGTCGCGCCCTGGCCTTGATCGGCCTTATCCCCAGTCCGGAAACCAGCCGTGCAAAGGACGCAACCGCGGTGGGCGGGGCATGCGCTTGCGCGGGGGCTTGACCCCGGCTGGCCCATGGCTTTCACATCGCATCATTCCCACCCGCGCGATGACAGCGAGGATTCCATGCTGACCCAGACCGAGACCCACGTACGCCTTGCCAACCGCCGTGCAAACTATGCGCTCGACCGCGATCTTTATTGCGATGAGGGCGTCTACAAGCTTGATCTGGAGCAGATTTACTACCGCGAATGGCTGTTTGCGATTCCAAGCTGCGAACTGACCAAGGCTGGCGATTACGCCACGATGCAGGTCGGCGCCTATCCGGTCGTTATCGTGCGCGATGCCGCCGGGATGGTCCGGGCGTTTCACAACGTCTGCCGCCACCGTGGCCAGCGGCTGTGCTCCAAGGAAACTGGCAGCACGGCCAAGCTGGTTTGCCCCTATCATCAATGGACCTATGACCTTGATGGCAAACTGCTTTATGCCCGCGAGATGGGACCGGATTTCGACCCTGCGGCGTTTGGCCTGAAGAAGGTTCACTGCGTTGATCTGGGTGGAATGGTCTTTATCTGCGTGGCCGAAGTGCCGCCGCCGATTGCCGATCTGGCCAAGAACCTGATGCGCTTTCTGGCCCCATCCGGGTTGAAGGATGCCAAGGTCGCGCATTCTTCGACAATCATCGAGAATGGCAACTGGAAGCTGGTGATAGAAAACAACCGCGAATGCTATCATTGCAGCGGATCGCATCCATCGCTGTGTCGGACTTTCTCGGACAATCCCAAGATCGGCGCGATGGATGGGCCGGATTCGGCCAGCCCTGAAATCATGGCGCATTGGGCGCGTTGCGAGGCGGCCAACCTGCCGTCGCGGTTCACCTTTGCCCCTGACATGCAGTGGCGGTTGGCCCGTGTTCCGCTGTTGAACAATGCCGAAAGCTACACGATGGACACCAAGGCCGCCGTCGCCAAGCGCATGGGACAGATGCCGTTCAATGACGCGGGCAGCCTGTTGTTTTTCCACTATCCCAACACCTGGAACCATTTCCTTGGCGATCAGGCGATCGTTTTCCGCGTTCTGCCGATCAGCGCGACCGAAACGCAGGTCACGACCAAGTGGCTGGTTCACAAGGACGCTGTCGAAGGCGTTGATTACGATCTGAAAAACCTGACCGACGTGTGGATGAACACCAATGACGAGGACCGTCAGGTGGTCGAGGAAAACCAGAAGGGCATCCTGTCGCCCGCCTATGAACCGGGGCCGTATTCGACTGTGCATGAAGAAGGCGTGATCCAGTTCATCGACTGGTATGCCAAGCTGATGACCGAGCGTCTCGTCCCACGTTCGGCTATGGCGGCGGAGTAGAGCATGGCGAAGACCCGCGCGAACTGGGGCGAAAAGTCCTGGCAGGATGACGAGCCGCTGGAATGCGCGATGGTCGTGCCGGAATCGGCAGATGTCGCTTCCTTCACGTTTCGGGCGCCATCGGGTGCATGGTTCGACTACCAGCCGGGACAGTTCCTGACGTTGGACCTGCCGGTGCCGGGCGGTAATGTGCAGCGGACCTACACAATCTCTTCCAGTCCCTCACGGCCGCTGTCGATCTCGATCACGGTCAAGGCGCAGTTCGGCAGCATCGGCACCCGCTGGATGCTGGAACATCTGAAACCCGGCGTGCGGATCAGGGCTTTTGGGCCGTTGGGGATTTTCAGCTTTCACCGCTATCCGGCCAAGAAATACCTGTTCATCTCGGCAGGGTCGGGCATGACGCCGATGATGTCGATGACAACTTGGGCCTGGGATTCGGGGCAAATGCCGGACATCGTTTTTGTCCATGCCGCCAAAACTCCGTCCGAAATCATCTTCCGCGAACGGCTGGAGCAATTCGCCAACCGGGTGCCGGGGTTGCAGTTGCGCTTCACCGTGGAAGAGGCCGACCCGTTTCGGGCGTGGCCTGGGTTCCGGGGTCGCCTGAGCCAGATCATGCTGGGGCTGATGGCCCCCGACTATCTGGACCGGGAGGTATTCTGCTGCGGGCCAGAGCCTTTCATGCAAGCCGTGCGCGACATGCTGGGGGCGCTAGGCTATGACATGGCGCATTATCATCAGGAAAGCTTTCAGGCTGCCGTGAGC
>JBDSXE010000498.1:0-4357 GCA_039926325.1 Paracoccaceae bacterium
ACGGTTTTTAGCCCAGAATGTTTACTGTAACTGCGCCGGTAGGTGTCTGGCAGCAATGCTTGCTTGCCTTGGCCGCTACAACGGCGCTTGGATGCCGCAGGACAACAGCGGGTGCAGCAATGAGCGCGGGATATTCGAGTCTGGCCAAGGTGGTGTCGCGTTTTTGTGGCAAACCAACCACCTTCTTTCTGGCGGCGGGGGTGATCGTCGTCTGGGGGATATCAGGGCCGTTATTTGGTTTTTCGGACACCTGGCAGTTGGTGATCAACACCGGAACGACGATTGTGACGTTCCTGATGGTGTTCTTGATTCAGAATACCCAGAACCGCGATACTCAGGCGATCCAGATCAAGCTGGATGAACTGATCCGGGCAACCAAGGGGGCGCATAATGCCCTGATGGATCTGGAAGAATTGGAAGAAGCCCATTTGAACAAGTTCCGCGACAAATACGAGGCGCTGGCACAAGCGGCGCGCAAAAGTCTGGAAGAAGGCGGGTTTGACGACACCGACACGCCTGAGGCGTAAGTCGGGACTAACGCTTGAGCGGTGTGACGCGGTTGATGTGGCCCATTTTGCGACCGGGCCGCGCCTGTGCCTTGCCGTAGAGGTGGAGGGCGGCGTTGCGTTCTTGCGCGATCTGCGGAATGCGGTCGATGTCGACGCCGATCAAGTTTTCCATCACGACATCACTGTGCCGCGAACCGTCGCCCAAGGGCCAGCCGGTGATGGCGCGGATGTGCTGTTCGAACTGATCCACAGCACAACCGTTCTGGGTCCAGTGGCCAGAGTTGTGGACGCGGGGGGCGATTTCGTTGGCGATCAGGCCGTTAGCCGTGACGAACAGCTCCAGCCCCATGACGCCGACATAATCGAGCGCGTTCAGTATCTTGGCGGCCAGCAGAACGGCGTCGGTGCGCTGGGTCGGGGTCAGTTTGGCGGGCAGGGTGGTGGTGTGCAGGATGCCGCCTTCGTGAACATTCTCGCCGGGGTCATAGCAGGCGACCGACCCGTCAAGACCGCGGGCGGCGATGACGGACACTTCGTGGGTGAAGGTGATGAAACCTTCCAGCACGGCGGGGGCGTTTTGCAGGGCATCGTAGGCTTGCGGGATATCGGCGGGGGATTTGAGGCGGAACTGGCCCTTGCCATCATAGCCGAGGCGCGTGGTTTTCAGGATGGCGGGCGTGCCGATCCGGGCGATGGCACTTTGCAGATCAGCAAGAGAGTTGACGGCGGCATACGGCGCGCAGGTCAGGCCCTGAGTAGTGAGAAAGTCTTTTTCCAGTATACGATCTTGCGAGATGGCAAGGGCGCGGCGGTTCGGCCGGATGGGTTTGAGCGATTCCAGCAGGTCCAGTGCGGCGGTGGGGATGTTTTCGAATTCGTAAGTGATGACATCGACTGCGGCGGCAAAGGCAGTCAGGGCGGCAGTGTCGTCATAGTTCGCGGTGGTCAGGGCGTGGGCGACATCAGCGGCTGGCGGGTTGACCGACGGCTCGTATATGTGGGTTTTGTAGCCGAGGCGGGATGCAGCAACGGACAGCATACGTCCAAGCTGCCCACCGCCAAGGATGCCGATGGTCGCGCCCTGCGGCAGCATATCAGACATCGGCAGGCTCGTCTGGGATCGACGCCGACAGGGCGGCACGCCAAGCGTCAAGCCGTTCAGCGAGGGCCGAGTCGTTCAGGGCCAGGATGCCAGCGGCAAGAAGGCCGGCGTTGGCGGCACCGGTCGGACCAATTGCCATTGTGGCGACCGGAAAGCCCTTGGGCATCTGGACGATGGAATACAGGCTGTCCACGCCGTTCAGCGCCTTGGTCTGGACCGGAACCCCGATGACAGGCAGGCGCGTTTTGGAGGCCATCATGCCGGGCAAGTGCGCGGCACCACCGGCGCCAGCGATGATGACTTTCAGACCACGCGCGACGGCGGTTTTGCCGTAATCCCACAGCCGGTCAGGGGTGCGGTGGGCAGAGACGATTTTGGTTTCATAGCTCAGACCAAGTGCGTCCAGCACTAACGCCGCTTCTTTCAGCGTCGGCCAGTCGGACTGGCTGCCCATGATGATTCCGATTTCGACTGGCATGACTGCTCCCTGACGCTATTGCTTCATAGCAATGCGGTTGGCGGTGGCAAGGAGAACGAGGCGTTATGCGATGATGTCGGGGATCAGCTGATCCTCGATCTTGACGATCTGATCCTTCAGGAACAGCTTTTGCTTTTTCAGCCGGCGCAGTGTCAGCTGATCCGCCAACGCGCTTTCAGGCAGGGCGTGGATCGCGTCATCAAGGTCACGATGTTCACGTTTCAACACCCCAAGCCGGATGCGGAGCATTTCGTCGAAGTTGAGTTCGGTCGAGGCATTCATGGCGGGATCATTGTCCACAGGCTGGCTACGGGAAACGATATAGCGATTCGGGCCGTGATGGCGAAGATTCTACAGCAGGATGTGCAGCATCGTGCCGATTTACGGCACTTGCAGCCATGGCCATCCCGCCCCATATTCAACTAAGGCAAGGGTGCCTTCGGGGCCCGATGTCTATGTCGCTTGTTGAAAGGGCATGAGCATGTCGAAACTGACATTCGGATCGCACCCCTTCCTTTTGGGATTTGAACAGCTGGAACGGCTGGTTGAACGCACGGCCAAGACCGCTTCCGAAGGTTATCCGCCCTTTAACATAGAGGCGGCGTCGGAAAATACCTATCGGATCACTTTGGCCGTCGCGGGCTTTCGCGATGAAGACCTTGCCATAACGGTCGAGGATCGCCAGTTGGTGATCCGGGGTCGGCAGGCCGAGGATGTTTGCGAGCGGGTTTATCTGCATCGCGGCATCGCGGCGCGGGCATTTCAGCGCAGTTTTGTGCTGGCCGATGGAGTCGAGGTGGCAGGTGCCAATCTGGAACATGGTTTGCTGCATATAGATTTGCGGCGGCAGGCACCCGAGACGGTGGTTCAAACCATCCGCATCGGGCGGAACTAAGGAGCAGGATGATGGATGTGAAATACCCAAATTTGCCGGATGCGACGCGGTCGATCGTGTATGTGCGCGCCATTGCGGTGGCTGATCTGCCGGAATCGTTGCAGGCAGAAGTAGAAGGGATCGAGACGGTCTATGCCGTGCATCGCCCGAACGGCGAGCGGCTGGCGCTGGTAGCCGACCGTGCGCTAGCGTTTGCGCTGGCACGCGAGCACGACATGGCGCCGGTGTCGGTGCACTAACTCGTTCGGCCTGTCTTCGCGGTTGACGGCGAGGAAGGCCGCGCGAGCATGTGGTTCGCCAGACCGCTAAGGAATTGGCCAAAGAAAAACGCCGCTCCGTGTGGGCGGCGTTTTCGTTGGTGGCGGATCAGGCGCGGATCAGGCCCATGCTTTCCAGCTTCAATATCACCTGATGGGCGCAGTGGTCGACATCCACGCCTTCGGTTTCCAGAACCAGTTCGGCCTTGGTCGGCAGTTCGTAGGGGTCGGAAATGCCGGTGAATTCCTTGATCTTGCCTTCGCGCGCTAGTTTGTACAGGCCCTTGCGGTCGCGCTTTTCGCATTCTTCCACGCTGGTCGCGACGTGCGCTTCGATGAACGCGCCGTAAGTCTCGATCATTTCGCGGACGGCGCGGCGGGTGGCGGTGTAGGGGGCGATCGGCGCGCAGATGGCGATGCCGCCGTTCTTGGTGATTTCCGACGCAACATAGCCGATCCGCTTGATGTTGATGTCGCGGTGTTCCTTGCTGAATCCCAGTTCCGACGACAAATGTTTACGGACAACGTCGCCATCCAACAGCGTAACCGGACGGCCGCCCATCTCCATCAGCTTGACCATAAGCGCGTTGGCTATGGTCGATTTGCCAGAGCCGGACAGGCCGGTGAAGAACACGGTGAAGCCCTGCTTGTTGCGCGCGGGCGAGGTTTTGCGAAGCTGCGTGACAACCTCGGGGAACGAGAACCATTCCGGAATGTCCACGCCTTCGCGCAGGCGGCGGCGCAGTTCGGTGCCGGAAATATCAAGGACGGTCGAGCCTTCGGGGATTTCGTTGGCGGGATAATAGCTGGCCTTTTCCTGCACATAGACCATGTGTTTGAAATCGACCATCTTGATGCCCATTTCGGCCTCGTGGGTCTTGAACAGCGTCTGGGCGTCGTAGGGGCCGTAGAAATCCTTGCCGGCAGAGTTTTTGCCCGGACCCGCGTGGTCGCGCCCGACGATGAAGTGGGTGACGCCGTGGTTCTTGCGGATCAGACCGTGCCAAACGGCTTCACGCGGGCCGGCCATCCGCATGGCGAGGTTCAGCAAGCTCATCGTGGTGGTGGATTGCGGGTATTTGTCTATCACCGCCTCATAGCAACGAACACGGGTGA
>JBDSXE010000499.1:0-9756 GCA_039926325.1 Paracoccaceae bacterium
CATGGGCAGCCTGCCGATATTCTCAAAAGCCGATTATGAGGCCAACAAGCGCGATCTGGAGGATAGCAGTCTTGCGCCGTTCCTTGGCTCGGGTCCGTATGTGCTGGACAAGATGTCGACGGGGTCCAGCATCAGCTACAAACGCAATCCGGATTATTGGGGCGAAAAGCTTAACATCAACAAGGGCCAGAACAATTTCGACGAAATCCGCTATGAATATTTCGGTGATCCGGTTGCCGCGTTCGAGGGGTTCAAGGGCGGCACTTATACCTTCCGCAACGAAAGCTCTGCCAAGACCTGGGCCACGAATTACGACATTCCGGCGGTCAAGGCCGGGCAGATCGTCAAAGCCGAACTGCCAAGTGGCAACAAGGCGCCGGGGCAGGCGTTTCTGTTCAACTTGCGGCGCGACAAGTTCAAGGATCCGCGCGTGCGTGAAGCGATTGGGCTGATGTTCAACTTTGAATGGTCGAACCAGACGCTGTTTTACGGGCTTTATACCCGCATCAACTCTATCTGGGACAATTCATATCTGGCGGCAACCGGCGTGCCGACACCGGAAGAGGTCGCCGTTCTGAAACCACTGGTCGATGCGGGGCTGGAACCAGCCTCGATCCTGACCGATCCGGCGATTCTGGCACCGGTTTCGGGTGCAAAACAACTGGACCGCAAGAACCTGCGCGCGGCGTCGAAGCTGCTGGACGAGGCGGGCTGGACCGTTAACGCGGACGGCCTGCGACACAACGCAAACGGCGAGACGCTGAAGGTGGAATTGCTGAACGACAACCCGCAATTTGATCGCGTGATCAATCCGTATGTCGAAAACCTCAAGGCGCTTGGCGTAGATGCGCGGCTGAACACCATTGATTCCGCTCAGTTCGACAACCGCACCACGCCGCCTTCGTTCGATTTCGACATGATCACCGGCAACGCCCGTGGTGGGATGGAACCGGGCGACGACATCAAACAGTTCTACGGTTCTGCCACCGCAAACAATTCATCGTTCAACGTCATGGGGCTGAAATCGCCTGCGGTCGACAAGATGGCCGAAGTGGTGCTGGCCGCAAAGTCCAAGGAAGAGCTGACAGTTGCCACCAAAGTGCTGGACCGGGTTTTGCTGGCGGAACGGTTCTGGGTGCCGCAATGGTACAAGAACACCTATACGGTGGCGTATTATGATATGTTCGACCATCCCGACAAGCTGCCGCCCTATGCCTTGGGCGAATTGAGTTTCTGGTGGTACAACGCGGATAAAGCGGCGGCGCTCAAGGCCGCTGGCGTCCTGCATTAGAAAGGCCGCCGGACCGATGGGCGCTTACATTCTGCGACGGTTGCTCTTGGTCATACCGACCCTGCTTGGCATCATGATCATCAACTTTTCGCTGACCCAGTTCGTGCCCGGTGGGCCGATCCAGCAGGTTGCGGCGCGGCTGGAAGGCGAGGGTGACGCGATAAAGTCGATCAGCGGAACCGGGGCAGACGCCGGGCAGGATCAGACCGGCCAGCAGGGCGGCGATGGCGGCTATATTGGCGCGCGCGGTCTGCCGCCAGAGTTTCTGGCGCAGCTAGAGGTCGAATTTGGCTTTGCCCGCATCGTCTGCCCGCCGGACTTCAAAGGTGAGCCGACGCTGAAAGACCCCACATGCAAGAAAGAGAATATCCCCGCGATCGAGCGGTTTTTCATCATGATGTGGCACTATGTCCGGTTCGATTTCGGGCAAAGCTATTTCCGCAGCACCTCGGTTGTCGGGCTGATCCTGGAGAAGATGCCGGTGTCGATCTCTTTCGGGCTGTGGTCATCGCTGCTCGCCTACCTGATTTCCATCCCGCTTGGCATCCGCAAGGCGGTGCGCGACGGGTCTGCGTTTGATACCTGGACCAGTTCGATCATCATCGCAGCCTATTCGATCCCGTCCTTCCTGTTCGCGGTGTTGTTGCTCGTGCTGTTTGCAGGGGGATCGTACTGGCAATGGTTTCCATTGCGCGGACTGGTTTCGGAAAACTGGTCCGAACTCAGCCTGTTTGGCAAAGTGACTGACTATTTTTGGCACATCTTCCTGCCGCTTATGGCCTACACAATTTCGTCCTTCACCGTGCTGACACTGCTGACCAAGAACAGCTTTCTGGAAGAGATCAAAAAACAATATGTGATGACCGCCCGTGCCAAGGGTCTGTCAGAAACGCGGGTGCTGTATGGCCATGTGTTTCGCAATGCGATGCTGATCGTGATTTCAGGATTTCCGGGGCTGTTCCTGTCGGTTTTCCTGGGTGGATCGCTGCTGATCGAGAAAATATTTACGCTGGATGGCCTTGGCCTTTTGGGGTTCCGGGCAGTGGTAGAGCGGGATTATCCGGTGGTGTTCGGCACGCTGTTCGCCTTTGGCCTGATCGGGCTGGTTGTCGGCATATTGTCGGATCTGATGTACGTGCTGACCGATCCGCGCATTGATTTTGAGCGGCGCGAGTAATGGCGCTGTCACCCCTTAATCAACGCCGCTGGCGCAACTTTCGCGCCGACAATCGGGCATGGTATTCGCTGGTCCTTTTCAGCATCCTGTACATCCTTTCGCTGGGGGCAGAGGTCATCGCCAATGATCACCCGCTGCTGGTCAGCTATCGCGGTGCCATCTATATGCCGGTGCTGCGGTTCTACCCCGAAACGGCGTTCGGCGGCGATTTCCAGACCGAAGCCGCCTACCGCGATGTCGAGGTGCAATGCCTGATCCGCACCGGTGGGCTGCAAGCGTGTTTCGATACGCCGGACGATTTGCTGAAAGCGGTGGACGACGGCACGATCGACCCCAAGACCGACGGCTATCAGAAAGGCTGGATGCTGTGGCCGCCGATCCGCTACAGTTTCAACACCATCAGCGATCTGGGCGGGCAGGCAGCACCTTCGCCACCCGACCGCGACCATTTGCTTGGCACCGATGACACCGCCCGTGACGTGCTGGCGCGGGTGATTTACGGCTTTCGGCTGTCGGTCAGTTTCGCGCTGATCGTGACGGCGCTGACATCGGTGCTGGGCATCGCGGCGGGGGCGGTGCAGGGTTATTTCGGCGGGCTGACCGACCTGATCTTTCAACGCATCATCGAGATTTGGTCAGCCACGCCGCAGCTATACATCATCATCATCATATCAGCGGTCTGGACGATGAATTTCTGGCTGATGGTCGGATTGATGGTGCTTTTCGGCTGGATGGGGCTGGTCGGGCTGGTGCGGGCCGAATTCCTGCGGGCGCGGAATTTCGAATATGTCAGGGCGGCCAAAGCGTTGGGCGTCACGGATTTCACCATCATCATCCGCCACGTCCTGCCAAATGCGATGGTATCGACGCTGACGATGTTGCCTTTTGTGGTAACTGGAACAGTCAGCGCGTTGGCATCGCTGGATTTCCTGGGCTTCGGCCTACCTGCGTCGTCGCCATCATTGGGCGAGTTGACGCAGCAGGCCGAACAGAACCTGCAGGCACCCTGGCTGGCGTTCACCGCGTTTTTCACCTTTGCCATCATGCTTACGCTGATGGTGTTCATATTCGACGGGGTGCGCGGCGCGTTTGACCCGAGAAAGACCTTCCGATGACCGGTGCCGCGAATGTTCTGGAGGTGACCGGTCTGAACGTGCGGTTCCAGCAAGAGGGCCGCGAGGTCCATGCCGTGCGCGACGCGACGTTCACAGTTGCCAAGGGTGAGACGGTGGCGCTGGTCGGGGAAAGCGGGTCGGGCAAGTCGGTGACGGCGCTGTCTACAGTAAAGCTGCTGCCAGATTCGGCGCAAGTCACCGGATCGGTGCGGTATCGGGGCCGCGAAATGCTGAACGCGCCAGAGCCAGTGCTGCGAAAAGTGCGTGGCAACGATATCAGTTTTATCTTTCAGGAACCGATGACGTCGTTGAACCCGCTGCACAGCATTGAACGGCAGATCACCGAAAGCCTGTCGCTGCATCAAGGGCTGGTGGGTGCGGCTGCCCGCAAGCGCGTGCTGGAGTTGTTGCAGAAGGTCGGCATCCGCGACGCCGAAAGCCGCCTTGCCGCCTATCCGCACCAGTTGTCAGGCGGGCAACGGCAGCGGGTGATGATCGCGATGGCGCTGGCAAACGGGCCAGAGCTGCTGATCGCGGACGAACCCACGACGGCGCTGGACGTGACCATTCAAGCGCAAATCCTGGAACTGCTGGCAGAGTTGAAGCGGACCGAGGGGCTAAGCCTGCTGTTCATCACCCATGACCTTGGCATCGTGCGCCGCATCGCCGACCGGGTTTGCGTGATGCAGGGTGGCCAGATTGTCGAGCAGGGGGTGACGGCAGAGATTTTCGCCAACCCGCAGCATCCCTATACCCGCAAATTGCTGGAGGCAGAGGCCAAGGGGCTGCCCGTCCCGGTGCCGGATGGCGCGGCAGAGGTTTTGCGGACCGAAAACCTGCGGGTCTGGTTTCCGATCACGCGGGGGTTTCTGAAAAAGACCGTCGGCTATGTCAAAGCGGTCAACGACGCCAACCTGACCGTGCGGGCGGGTGAGACGTTGGGCGTGGTGGGCGAAAGCGGGTCGGGCAAGACCACGCTGGCGCTGGCGATCCTGCGGCTGGTGCCGGCGACGGGCAAGGTTTTGTTCGTCGGTCGCGATCTGCAGGGCGTTACCGGGCGCGCGTTGCGAGGTTTGCGGCGCGATTTGCAGGTGGTGTTTCAGGATCCGTTCGGCAGCCTGTCGCCGCGCATGACCGCAGAGGCGATCATCGCAGAGGGGCTGGGGGTTCACGGGCTGGAACCGGGGCGTGACCGACAGTCGATGGTGGCGGAAATCATGGTTGAGGTCGGCTTGGACCCGGCGACGATGAGCCGCTATCCGCACGAATTTTCCGGCGGCCAAAAACAGCGTATCGCGATCGCGCGCGCGATGATCCTGCGGCCCAAACTGGTGGTGCTGGACGAGCCGACCTCGGCCCTCGACATGACCGTGCAAGTGCAGATCGTCGATCTGCTGCGCGAATTACAGCAAAAGAACGGGCTGGCCTATGTGTTCATCAGCCACGATCTGCGGGTGGTTCGGGCGCTGGCGCACAAGGTGATGGTGATGCAACAGGGCGACGTGGTCGAGGCGGGGACTGCGGAAGCCATCTTTGCCAATCCAACGCATGATTATACAAAGACCCTCATGGCTGCGGCTTTTGGCAAGGTTTGACGGGCGCAATGAAGATCCTGTTCGTTCACCAGAATTTCCCCGGCCAGTTCCTGTATCTAGCTCCTGAATTGAAAAAGCGCGGGCACGAGTGTCTGGCACTGACGGATATCGGGAACAATCGCACCTCGGAAATTCCAGTACTGCGCTACAAACATGAGCTGCAGGCGATTGATCCGGCCGCTGCGCGTCTGGGTCGCAACTATATCCAGATGAGCGATCGGGGCGTCACAGTGGCGCGCGCCGCCCTGCAATTGCGGGAGAAGCAGGGCTATGTGCCGGACGTGATCTTTGGCCATTCCGGTTGGGGCGAGACGCTGTTCCTGAAAGAGGTCTGGCCGGAAGCCAAGCTGTTGATCTATGCCGAGTTCTACTATCGCGGGAAAGGCGCCGACGTTGGTTTTGACCCGGAGTTTTCCAAGCCGAACTTCGATCATTTGATGATCGCGCAGGGTCGGGCCGGGCATCTGGGGCAGGCATTGCTACACTCTGACGCCGGGCTTTCACCGACCGAATGGCAAGCCTCTACCTATCCATCGGCGCTGCGTAGCATGATCGAGGTGATCCATGACGGTGTGAACACCGAAATCATGAAGCCCGATCCCTCGGCACGGTTTGCGTTGCCGGATGGTCGGCTGCTGGCACCGGGGGATGAGGTACTGACGTTCGTCAACCGCAACCTTGAACCGTACCGCGGGTACCATATATTCATGCGCGCTTTGCCTGCCATCATGGCGGCACGGCCCGCAACGCAGGTCGTGATCGTGGGCGGTGAAGTGGTCAGCTATGGTGCCGCACCCAAGGGTCTGAAGGGCTGGAAGGAAACCATCCTGTCCGAAGTGCAGGACAAGCTGGATTTGAGCCGCGTGCACTTCATGGGCAAGGTGCCCTATGAACAGTTCACCGCACTGATGCAAGTCAGCCGGGCGCATGCGTACCTGACCTATCCGTTCGTGCTGTCATGGTCGATGATCGAGGCGATGAGTGCGGGGGCGCATGTGATCGGGTCACGCACCAAGCCGGTCGAGGAGGTGATCCAGCATGGTGTCAACGGCACGCTGGTCGATTTCTTTGACGTGGCTGGATGGAGTGACAAGCTGATCGAGGCGTTGGCGGAGCCTGCGAAGTTCATGGGCTTGCGGCTGGCGGCCAGACAAACCGCGTTGCAGCGGTATGATCAGCGGGCACTGCTGCCCAAGATGATCGAGTTCGTGGAAAAGCACGGGCCAAGGCTGTAGCTCGGCACGGGGGGCAAGTCTGACAGGCATCTGGCCCCGCGGACTTTCTTCGTTGGGGTCAGCGAAGAAAGCCAAGGGTTTGACAGGCGGTTGCATCAGATCAAATGCAAACCGGCTCAGCGCGACATGAATACCGGAATTTTGCTGTGTTCCAGCATTGAACGTGTCGAGCCGCCAAAGATGGCTTCGCGCAGGCGAGAGTGGCCGTAGGCCCCCATCACCAACATATCAGCGTTTTGGTCCAGCGCGTGTTGCTGCAACACCTCTGCCACCGTCGGCAAGTTGCGGGGCAGCGCCGTCACCTCCGCTTTGACGCCATGCCGGACAAGGAACTGACACAGCAGCGCACCGGGTTCGGTCCCAACGGATGCGGGATCAACCACTGTAACCTCAACCCGGTCGGCGCCACGCAGCAGGGGCAGGGCGCGCTTGGCGGCGTTCAACGCCTCTGGGCTGTCATCCCACGCAACGATTATGCGTTTGGGGTTGGCGAGACTCGTCACGTCAGTTCCGTCCGGAACGATAAGAACCGGCGCATGGCCTTCAAACAGTGCGGCCTCGACCACCGCTTCGGCGTCAAAGCCACGGTTGGTGCCGTAGGGCAGGCATTGCACGACCAGATCGACGTAGCGGGCAGCGGTGCCGACGATCACGCTTAGTTCACCCAGCTGCGCCACTTCGGTTTGCAGCCCCCAACGCAGGGCGGGGTCTTGTTCGGTCAGTGCGGCAGTTGCGGCGTCAGATGCCAGCTTGGCATCGCCATCGGCCTGTTCCATCGACATCTGGGTCAGCATCGAACCCGCACCCATGTCGGAAAATCCCAGCTGCGTGCGGTCGATGCCGACGGCCAAGACGTTCAGGTGCCCCTCGTTACCCAAAGCCATCCGCGAAGCTGCGTTGATCGCGGCCTCTGCCTGACCCGTGTTGGTGATCACCGTGAGTACCGATTTGAACCACATGATCCGCTCCCATTCTCTGTTGCTGCGTCGATGCTGGACAGTTGCAGCCTGTCATATATATGGGGTTTTTTGTCGCCGCGTGCAGGGTTTAGGCGCAAGTTACGTTGCGTCAGTCCGCTTGGGCGATTGTCACGGTGGCGGGGGTCAGACCCGTGATGCTGACGATGCAGATCTGACCACGGACAAGCGGTCCGACACCAGCAGGGGTGCCGGTCATGATCAGATCGCCGGGCGCGAGGGTGACAAGGCGCGACAGGTGCGCGATAATGGCCGGTACGGGCCAGGTCATGTCGGACAGGTGGGCGGATTGGGTGATCTTTCCATCGACCGTGCAAGTGATCGCGGCATTCGCCGCCAAGTCTGTGGCCGGATGGATCAAGCCGATCACCGCAGACGCGTCAAAGCCTTTGGCCATATCCCACGGGCGACGCGCGGCCTTTGCCGCAGCCTGCAAATCCCGACGGGTCAGGTCGTTGCCCGCAGCATAGCCCCAGACGTGGAACAGCGCATCAGCCTCGGCAATGTCAGCCCCACCTTTGGACAAGGCGACGACCAGTTCAGCCTCGTGATGGAAATCGGCGGTGGCGGGTGGGTAAGGGATTGTGGCGCCAGATTCCACGACGGCATCAGCGGGTTTGGTGAAATAGAACGGCGGTTCGGCATCGGGGTCGTGACCCATTTCGCGGGCATGTTCAGCGTAGTTGCGGCCGACGCAAAAGATGCGACGCACTGGAAACCGCCCGCCCGTCGCGGTGGGCAGGCTGGGTTGTGCTGCTGCCGGAATGACAAACGTCATGCCGGTCCCATCGTAAAGCATTGCACGGCGCGGGATTGCAGGCGGCGGCAGGCAAGGTCTGCTTCGTCGCGGCTTAGCCCCATGAAATTGGCGTCATAGCCACCGGCACGTTCAACCACCTTTCGCAATCCGTCACCCAGGGTCGCGCTTTCGACCAGTTGGATTTTCAGCAGCAAACGCTCTGCCTGCGAGCGGGTATTATAGTGACCCAGATTGACGCCCCAGTGTTCGCCGCCAGAGGTCGATACGCGGGTGACAACCTCTGGCTGTGCGGCGACTTCGGCCATCTGCGCGGTGCTGTCAGTGTAGATCGGCGCATTGCGTTTCGGTGGCCGGACGGTTTCAGACATCGCCGCCAGTTCCAGTGGCTGGGTCGGCGCGGACGCTTTGACGATGACGGTACTGGCGCTGAGTGTTGCTATGATAGCTGGATCGGTCGTGCCAGCATCAGGCATGCCATCCGCGCCGCCGACATCGGCCATTGCCGCGGCCTGCGACTCCAGCGTGTTGGGGGGCGGCGGTGCGATGGTGGCTGCGGCAGCTGCGGCTATGGCATTGGCAATGCCATCCTTCATCCCGGCCACAGCCAGTTCGGTCGCGGCGGTGTCGGCCTTGTCCGGACGCCCCAATGGACGCGGCGAGGTGTTCATCGACATGTTCACCCGCAAGGTTTTGCCAGCGCCATCCACGACCTCAGGCAATGATTCGTCGACCGCGCTGTCATCGGCAGAGGCGACAAGCATGGTGGTGTCTTCGGGATCGGCGGGTGCCGGTTTGACCGTTCGCGCCCCCGGCTTGGCCTTGGCAAACCCAAGGTCCAAAAGGTCGGTCATCTTCTGGTTCCGCATCGGAGTAGAGGTGCCACCCAGAACGGTGGCGATGATGCGGACACCATTGCGTTCGGCGCTGGCGGTCAGGTTGAAGCCGGCGGCGTTGGTAAAGCCGGTCTTGATGCCATCTGCGCCTTCGTAGCTGTCCAGAAATTTGCGGTTTGTGTTGGCAACAGTGGCCATGCCTGCATCCGTCGTGCGGCGTGAGAAGATGTTGTAAAACTGGGGAAAGTCATAGAACAAGTGTCGCCCCAGGATCGACATGTCGCGGGCGGTGGACACATGGCCTTTGGCGGGCAGGCCGTTGGCGTTCTTGAAGGTCGAATTCTTCATGCCCAACTGGCGGGCGGTAGAAGTCATCCGCGCGCCCCATTTTTCAGGCGATCCGGCCAGCGCATCGCCAATCGCGGCGGCTGCGTCATTGGCGGATTTCACCGCAGCGGCGCGGATCAGGTAGCGCAGGGCGATTTTCTGACCAGCCTTGAGGCCAAGGCGCGACGGGGCCTGATTGGCGGCGTTTTTGGACACGGTGATCATCGTGTCAAGCGACAGATGGCCGGCCTGAATTTCCTGAAAGGTGATGTACAGCGTCATCATTTTGGTCAGGGACGCAGGGGCCAGCTTGGTGTCGGCGTTTTGGGAAAACAGCGTCTCACCGGTGCGCGCGTCCATCACATAAGCGGCGTAGGGTGCTGCGGCGGCAACGTGAATTGCGCCCATCAGGACGATCATGCCCATCAGCAAGGCCAAAAATTGCG
>JBDSXE010000500.1:0-2558 GCA_039926325.1 Paracoccaceae bacterium
GCCGCAACATATCACAAGCTGGAGATCGCCCAATGCCGACTGCCCCAATCAAGAAAGCTGGGAGCCTTGACGCCGTCCTCGCCCAGATTGACGCAAACATGCCGCAGGCTTTGGCGCGACTGATGGATCTGTTGCGTATTCCGTCAATCTCTACCGACCCCGCCTTCAAACCCGATTGCGCCCGCGCCGCCGACTGGTTGGTCGCGGATTTGCAGTCACTGGGTTTCGATGCCTCATCCCGCCCCACTCCTGGTCATCCGATGGTTGTCGGTCACGGCGGCACGGGCGGAAGCCATCTGTTGTTCTACGGCCACTACGACGTGCAACCTGTTGATCCTCTGTCACTTTGGCACCACGATCCCTTCGATCCTCAGGTCGAGGATGGCCCGAATGGCCAAGTCGTCCGCGGTCGCGGCTCGTCCGATGACAAGGGCCAGCTCATGACCTTCGTCGAGGCGTGTCGCGCCTGGAAAGCCGTCAACGGCACTCTGCCGGGCAAGCTGACCATATTCTTTGAGGGAGAGGAGGAATCCGGTTCGCCCTCGATGATTCCCTTCCTGCAAGCCAACGCCGCCGAACTGCGCGCCGATGTCGCCCTGATCTGCGATACCGGCCTGTTCGACAGCCGCACCCCCGCCATCACCACGATGCTGCGCGGTCTGTTGGGCGAGGAACTGACCATCCGCGCCGCCAATCGCGATCTGCACTCCGGCGTCTATGGCGGACTGGCCCAGAACCCGATTCACATCCTGACCCGCGTTCTGGCGAACCTGCACGACGACACGGGCCGCATTACTATCCCCGGTTTCTATGATGGCGTCACCGAATTGCCCGACGCCCTGCGCGCGCAATGGCAAAGCCTGGCGTTTGACCACACCCGCTTTCTGGCCGACGTTGGCCTGTCGGTCCCGGCTGGCGAACAAGACCGCACGCCGCTTGAGAAAACCTGGTCCCGCCCGACTGCGGAAGTGAACGGCATCTGGGGCGGCTATATCGGCGACGGTTTCAAAACCGTCCTTCCGGGCGAGGCTCATGCCAAAATCAGCTTCCGGTTGGTTGGCGAACAAGATCCGTTCAAACTGCGTGAAGCGTTCCGGTCGTGGGTCCAGTCACAATTGCCCGCCGATTGCACGGTAGAATACAAGAGCCACGGCAATTCCCCCGCCTCGGTCATGCAGATCACCAACCCCGCGTTCGAGGCTGCGCGGACCGCGTTGACCGAAGAATGGGGCATTCCCGCCGCCTACACCGGGTCTGGCGGGTCAATTCCGGTGGCGGGGTATTTCAAAACCTACCTTGGCATGGACGCGATTCTGCTGGGTTTCGCCAAGGACGATGACCAGATCCACTCGCCCAACGAAAAATACGACATCGCCAGCTTTCACAAAGGCATCCGGTCGTGGGCGCGCATTCTGGCGAAACTGCAATGATCCGCGACGCAACCCCAGCAGATGAGGCTGGCTGGCGCATTCTGTGGCACGGCTTTCTCGACTTTTACGAAACCGATCTTGATCCAAACATCACGTCCCACACCTGGACCCGGTTGATGGACCCAGCTTCACCGATGAAGATGCGTGTGGCCGAACCCGATGGCGCGCTAGTCGCCTTCGCCATCCGTCAGCATCACCCCTCAACATGGGTGATGGGCGATGACTGCTATCTGGAGGACCTGTTCGTAGACCCCGCCGCGCGTGGTCAGGGTCTCGGCCGCGCCATGATACAGGATCTGATCGACCTTGCCCGAGTCAAAGGGTGGCATCGCATCTACTGGCACACCGACGAAGGCAACGCGACCGCGCGAAAACTTTACGACAGCATCATGCCTCGGGATGGCCACATCCGCTACCGTATGGCCCTGAAATGAAACCCTCTGAAATGAAACAAGGGCCCGAGGGCCCCTGTTCCTATAGTCCCTGATCGAAGTTCAGGACGCCGCCGTCATCAAGGTCGCATCTTTCGATTTGCCCTTCATTTCCCACTCTACCTTGACCTTCTCGCCGGCCTTGAAATCGGCCAGTTTGATGGACTTGGCCACTTTGTAGACCGAACCATCCATCAGCGTCACCGACAGCGTCTTGGCGTTGATCGACTTGATCGTGCCCAGAGTTTCGGTGGGTGTGGCCATGGCCACAGCGCCAAAGCCAAGGGTTGCAGTCAGCAGAACGACGGAAGCAAGTTTGTTACGCATTCTCAGTCTCCGGAACTGGCCCCAACTTTTGTTTTAAGGGCCTGAACTCGCACGGTCATCTTGGCATGTCGCGTCGGCGGCTCCAACCACCCGGCATGTCCCAACCGTGCTGAGGGCGGTGTAAACTGCGGTTTTGAATCGCGATAGCCCCCCGCACAAGTAGTTGATAACTGGTGATTTTCCGTGCTCTGAGTCGCAATTTGACCAAGCGGTGTTCCGCCTATGGACGCAATTCGTGATCACGTTCTTGCTATCCCCAACAGGGTTTGCAAAAGTTATGAAATGGCAAATCCAGATTAGGCGCAAACCGATTTAAGGGGATGACTGGCGCGGTGGACGGGGCTCGAACCCGCGACCCCCGGCGTGACAG
>JBDSXE010000501.1:0-4841 GCA_039926325.1 Paracoccaceae bacterium
GTAAGTTTCCTCGACCCAGACGGCGATTTTGCGGATATCGGCGCTCATTTCAAGCCATCCTCGCCCTTGATGGCGCTTGCGGCCAGACCACCAGCGCGGGCATGGATGCGGGGGCCGGTCGTCATCACCAGAACCACCAGCATCTCATCCGCTTTGGGCGCGTCGTTCAACCCGACCTCCATCGAATCGAAATGGCTGCGGACATAAGACGCGTTGACATGGGTGATCGGCACATCCAGCCGCGCCCCCACGCCGCCGACCTTCTTGGCCGAGGGCACAATGGCTTTGGCATCGCCCAGCACCGCCCGCATCGCATATCCTCCGGGCGCGTGCCAAAGCGCGCCATGCTCCAGCTCTCCGCCAGCGCCGATGATGATGCCTTTGCCATAACCCTCGATCTGGACAGAGTCGCCGCCAAGCACGGCCAGCAGGCGTTGCGCCATCACCAGGCCCAACGGCTCCAGATCCTTCATGAAGGGCTGAATATCTTCGACATAGCGCCCGGCAAATGGATTGCGGATCACGGCAATGATGGCGGCGCGGCGCAATGGGGTAACGGCGCGCGGGCCGCCTTCGTGGTAGATTTCTTCAACCGCCGTCGCGATTTTTCTGATTTCGACATCAGGCATGGGCCGGTATCCTTGGATCTGCGAGGAAGGTTTCGGCGTTTTGGCCGACTGTAAGAACCTGGCGGTTGAGGAACAAGGCGGCGGACAGGATCAGGCCGCCTTGCAGCATGGTTTGGGCGATATGCGTGCCGCGATCAAGGGCCTCGGCGGTGTCGGCAGCGACCAGCGGGCCGACGCGGGTGACGACCAGCCGGTCGGCCAGATCAGTGTCAGGTTGCAAGGTATTGGCTGGGGCGCGGGCGATTGCGGGATGACCGGGCAGATCGACGGCGTTGGCGATCAGGGTCGCAGCGACATCGGCAGCGGCTGCGGTTTTGGCCAGAACGGTGACCGCATCGGCGATGCCAAAGGACAGGCTGCGCCCGCCCTGACCACTGGTCGCAAGACCCCGTGCCGCGTCAGAGGCCGCAACATCAACGCGGCCCAACGGCTGGCCATTCAGCCCTGCAATCGCCATGCGGAAGCGCGTGGCGTCGGTCAGGTGAAAGGCAATGTCGCCACCATTATTGACATAGGCACGATTCAGCGGGGTAGCGGCCAGCATCGCGGCAAGGATTTCTTCGGCCACCGCACCGGCGACTGCGGCCATCGGGGTCACGAAGGTCGGCTTGTGTTGGCGCGCAGCATCGACCATGCGGCGGGCAACCGGGCCTGTCGCCTGTGGCCCAACCTCCTGCCGCAGCAGGGGCAATTCGCTGACCAGTTCGGTCAGGATGGTCTGGAACCGGTAAGTAGCTGCGGAGAAGGCAGCATTGCGGTCGCCGTCAGCCCCGATGATCAGGTCAATCGGGCCGTGCTGCAAATGCAGCCTTTCGCCATCTGGCAGCAGACGGGCGGTGGGCCTGGTCTTTCCAACGCCGCTCACCCCTGCCTCCCACGGCGCGCCTTGCCCCAAGGGAAGTTCTGGCTATCCTGCGGGTCAGGGCCGGTTCCCAACGCGGCAACCCGGCGGATGTCAGGGGTGAGGACGTCCTCCACCGGCTGGACGCGGTCAACATGGCCGCCCAAGGTTGCGTAGTCGGACAGGCGAAGAGTGAACTCGATAGGGGCTACCAAAGCCGGGGTCGGCACATAGCCAAAGGAATTCGCAGGCATTTTCGTGACATCCACCATAACGGTGATCCCGCCGCCCGGCCAGACATAGGCTGCCGCCCCGCCGCAAGACACATAGGTTAGCGCGGATTTGACCGACTGCGTCAGCCGCACCGGGTTTTCCGTCACGCCAGCCCGCAGGCTGCCGCCCGCGCCCGCCATGAACAGGACAGAACATAGCGACGGCTCGCAATTCTCGGCAATTCGTTCGGCCGAGGCGCGCAGGGCCAGCGGGGCTTCGGCTGCCACAGGCTCCATAGCGTCGTTCAAGGTGTAATAGGCCCACTGCTCGCCCGTTGTGGACACCATCAGCAGGCGCAGGCCAGACCACGCCACTTTGGCATCGAACGGCTTTAGAATGGTCAACGGGTCGTCGATATTGGTGCCGCCCCAGCCGGTGCCGTGGCCTGCCACCTGAAAATACCGCCCGGGGGTGGAGCGGCGGCCCTTCATGCGGATGCCGGTGGGTGGCACGTCCAGCATCTTGCCAGCCTGATGTTCGGACAGGACGCCGGTGATGTGGTCATCCACCACCACCACCTCATCGACATGACCCAGCCACTGCTTGGCGAACATGCCGATGGTGGCAGACCCGCAGCCGACCCGCATCAGCTTTTCAGGCAGGCCATTGATGATCGGTGGCTTGCCAGCTTGAATGACGACGCTGGCGCCATCATCAATCTGCACTTCGACCGCTTCTTGATTGCACAGCCGCATCAGGGCATCGCAGGTCACCCGACCCTCTTTCTTCGATCCCCCGGTCAGATGTTCTACCCCGCCCAGCGACAGCATACGGGAGCCGTATTCGCCCGTCATCACATGGCCAATCGGCTCGCCATCAACCCGGACAAGGGCGGTTTCGGGGCCAATGAAACGGTCGGTGTCGATTTTGACTTTGACGCCGCAATAGCTGAAAATCCCCTCGGTGACGACCGTGACCATGTCCACGCCATCCACCGCCTGACTGACGATGAACGGTGCTGGTTTGTAATCGGGATAGGTCGTGCCTGCGCCGACAGCGGTGATGAAGGGGCGATAGCCTTTGATCAGATCGCCGTCCCAATCCTGCTCATCCCCGGCGCCAGTCAGGAACGGCACCGCCTCGGCGCGGGCCTCTATCACCGTGAGCGGGTCCAGACGCACCAGAATGCCTGCATGGTTGGCATAGCGGTCGCAGGCCCCAGCGCGGCCTTCGGCGATGTAGCACATAACCGGGCAGGCATCGCAGCGGATTTTCTCGGGTTGGGCCAAGTCGGGTGGGACCGCAGGATCAGACATAGCCAGCCTCTTTCAATGCCGCCCGCAGCCGTGACGGCGTAACAGGCACACGGGTAATTGCCACGCCAGTGGCATGGCGGATCGCGTTCAAAATCGCCGGGGCGGTCGGGATCAGCACATGTTCGCCAAGGCCCTTGGCCCCGTAAGGACCATGGGCATCCGGCACCTCGATAATGATCGTGTCAATCGGTGGAATGTCGCCAATCGTCGGGATCAGATAATCATGCAAGTTCTCAGTGCGGCCGGGAATATATTCTTCCATCAGCGCCATGCCGAGACCTTGGGCAATGCCGCCCTGCACCTGCCCCTCGACCAGCAGGGGGTTGATGGCGCGGCCTACATCGTGGGCAGCCGTGAAACCAAGTGGGCGGACAAGGCCCAGTTCGGTGTCCACCTCGACCGTCACAAGCTGGGCGGCATAGCCGAACTGGGCGTAAGGCGCGCCTTGGCCATTGGCGTCAAGCGGTTTGGTCGGGGGATCATAGCTTTCCTGAGCCCGTAGGACGTAACCTTCGACATCGGGGGGAAGCAGGCCCAGGTCGATCCGGTGGGCACCCGCCGTGTCGGTAATCGCGATTGCACCCGACGCGAAGTCCAGCTTCGCATCGCTGGCGGCATTGCAGCGGCCAAGGATATCGCGGCGCAAAGCCTCGCCCGTCAGTTTCGCCGCGTTGCCAGAGACAAAGGTCTGGCGCGAGGCCGAGGTTTTGCCGCCATCCGGGGTGCGGTCGGTATCAGCACCGATCAGGTGCAGGGTTTGCACCGGAACCCCCAAAGCGGCGGCAAAGATCTGTGCAATCACGGTGTTCGAACCTTGGCCGATATCGGTGGCGCCTTGGTGCAGCACGACGCTGCCATTGGCGCGAATTCCGGCTTTGATGGTCGAAGGGTTGGGCAACGAGGTATTGCCGCAGCCGTACCATCCCGACGCCAAACCCACGCCGCGCTTGAAAATCTGATTTTCGGCGTTGAAGGTGGCGCATTCGGCCTTGGCCGTCACCCAGGCTGGGCGAAGTGCGGTCAAACAAGCGGTGATCCCGACGCCTTGTGCAAACACCTGACCGCAGACAGTCGGCTCGCCGTTTTGCAAGGCATTCAGAATGCGGAACTCTAGCGCGTCGATCCCCAGCTTGTCGGCAAGGGCGTCAAACAGGGTTTCCTGCGCGATGGCAGATTGCGGCACGCCAAAGCCACGGAAGGCGCCGGACGATGGGTTGTGCGTGTGGATGGCCCGCGACTGCGCCAGATAGTCTGCGATCAGATAGGGGCCAGAGGCGTGGACCGGCACGCGGTTCGCCACGGTCGGACCCCAGCTGGCATAAGCGCCGGTGTTGAAATCACCCTGAAAGTCAAAACCGCACAGTTTGCCATCTTTGGTGGCGCCGATCCGCAGCCGGATTGCGGAGGGATGGCGCTTGGTGGTCGACTGCATTGACTCGCTGCGCGAATAGGCCATGCGGACCGGCTTGCCGGTCTTGATCGCGCCCAGCGCCAGGTAGGGTTGCACCGAGATGTCCAGTTTGGAGCCGAAGCCGCCGCCAACCGCCGTGGGCACGATGCGGATGTGGCTTTGCGGCAGGGCGAGGATTTCGGCCATCGAATGCAGGTCCATCATTGGGGCTTGCGTACAGGCATAGATCTCGACCCGGCCGCTTTTGACGACGGCATAGCCCGCCTCTGGCTCGATATAGGCGTGTTCGACAAAGCCGCTTTCAAAGCTGGCTTCGACAGTGACATCGGCGCGGGCCAAGGCCGCTTCGGCATCGCCTCGCCGCACAAAGCCGCCGCACATGATGTTTCGCGCCCGGTCAGCATGCAAAAGCGGAGCATTCGGTGCCAAAG
>JBDSXE010000502.1:0-7447 GCA_039926325.1 Paracoccaceae bacterium
GGACATGGTGGCTCCCTAGTGGACCATGGCTTCGCCAGAGGCGGCCATGATCTTTTCTTTGCTGACGCTGCTATCAAACTCTGCCGAGATACGGCCACGATGCATGACGATGATGCGGTGCGCGATCGACAGACACTCGCCGACTTCGGACGTGGAATAAATGATGGCCATTCCGCCTTTGGCGCGTTCGGCCAGAATGCGGAACACTTCCGCCTTGGCCCCCACGTCAATGCCGCGACTGGGTTCATCCAGCAGGATCACCGAAGGGTTGGTGGTCAACATTTTGCCAATGACGACCTTTTGCTGATTGCCGCCCGACAGAGAGCCAATCGGCGAAGTGCCAGAGGCGTCGGTCTTGATCGTGACTTTCTTGATCGCGCTGGTGATCACGTCCTGTTCCGCCTTGCGAGAGGTGAACAAGCCCTTGGTGAACGCGCCGATGCTGGCCAGCGACAGGTTGTTTCCAACCGTCATCGTCTGCACCAGCCCGTCCCGCTGCCGGTCCTCCGGCACCAGAACCAACCCCTTGCCGATCCGTTCTGCAATCGACAGCCCCGACACATCCTGCCCGCGCAGCATCACCTTGCCGCCCGAAGATTTCAGCCGCCCCGCGACCGTCTCCAGCAATTCCGTTCGCCCTGCGCCCATCAGGCCGTAGATGCAGACGATTTCCCCAGCGCGTACCGAAAGCGACAGTCTGTCCACCGACAGACCCGCAGCCCCTGCCACGGTCAGGTTTTCGATGTTCAGCGCCACATCGCCCAACGCATAGCCAACCGGAGGCGAGCCAAGGTCGAAATTCTCGCCCACCATGTTGCGAACGATCCATTCCAGGTCGATTTGCGCGCGCGGCGCGTATGCGGTCATCGCGCCATCCCGCAGAACTACCGCATGGTTGGTGATCTGCAACGCCTCTTCCAGATGGTGCGAGATATAGACGATCGACACGCCGCGACCGGTCAAATCACGAATGACCTTGAACAGCACCCCGACCTCGGTGGCGGACAGGGCGCTGGTGGGTTCGTCCATGATCAGTATGCGCGAATTGACCGATAATGCCCGCGCGATTTCGACAATCTGCTGCTGCCCCAGCCGCAGTTCCTCGACCTTGGTCAGCGGGTCAATTTCTTCCTCAAGCTCTGCCATCAACAGCCGTGTCTGGCGTTCTTCCTCGGCAAAATCCACGCCCGCGCGGCCCATGATCTCGCGGCCCATGAAGATGTTGTCGCGGACGTTCATGTTCGGCGCGAGGCTCAGTTCCTGATGGATAATGGAAATACCATGGTTTCGCGCATCGGTGGACGAGGCGAATGTGATCGGCGCCTCATCCAGAATGATCTCGCCCGATGTCGGCTGCTGAACACCCGACAGGATTTTCATCAGCGTCGATTTGCCCGCGCCGTTTTCGCCAAACAGCGTCGTGACCTGTCCGCGATGAATGTCAAAGTTGACGCCCTTCAACGCGCGAATACTCCCGTAGGATTTCGCGATGTTGCGGGCGGCCAAAACCACCTCTGGCGTGAGGAGTTCGACGTTCATCTCACCTCCAGCGAAACCGGAGTTATCAGCCAGATTTTCGGATTGACCAGTTTGAACGCGCCAACGACCGCGATGGTTTTCCCGGTCAGGGCGGAATTGTCAATCTTGGCCAGCACCTCTGTCTTCAGCTCGTTGTTGATGGCAGAACCCGCGTCCTGATACTCGATCTGATTGGTGAACTGGCTAAAACTGATCGTGCCCGTCGCATCGCGCAATTCGGTGCCGTTGATGGCGGGGCCGGTTTGCACCCGCAGCCGCAACTCGCCCGGCAAACCGTCAACGATGGCAAAGTAGATGCCCGATTTCCCGTCACCGACCAGCCCGGTGAACTTGACCGGATAAACTCCGTTCACCGCATATTTCGCCTCGGCCGCTTTGGGATCGGCGGCAATCGCATTGGCAAGCTCGATGGCATCGACAGCGCGACCAGTGATGTTGGCCTGCACCTCGGGGAAGGTTTTCGCACCGTATTCTGAGGGCGTGAAAACCGCCTCTTTTACATCGTCTGCCGATCCCATCACCACGACTTTGGTGTCAATCGCCATAGCGGCCAACACAACCACGACAATCCCGGCGATAACCAATTGGCTACGGCTGAAACGAGGGGTGGAGGCGTCGGCAGTCACGCGAAATGACCCTGCGAAATAGCTCGGCAGGGCATGTAAGCCCCCGCGCCGCAATGCGGATTTGATGCGATCATGGCTCCCCCCAATGCAGGCAGCGCGGCGATTACTTCCGCTACGACGGCCCGACTCACGTTATCTCAGCGCAATTCATGATAGACTTGTGGTATCAGCATGGCGGATACTGTTATAAGTCATGCGGTCTGTCAATCGGCAGTTTTTCTTGTCACAGGCACAAAAGAACACCGGCGCGTCGGTTTCTGCGACCGCGAGGCACGCTGCAATGCGGCGAAACGGCATCCCGAGTTCCAGACGGAAATTGCATTAATGAATTGACTTTAATACGATTCAATTGAGACCTCCCAGTCTAAGATGTCGTGGGTGATCTGCTGGATCAAGGCGAG
This sequence comes from Paracoccaceae bacterium, assembly GCA_039926325.1. Taxonomy (GTDB): domain Bacteria; phylum Pseudomonadota; class Alphaproteobacteria; order Rhodobacterales; family Rhodobacteraceae; genus Stagnihabitans. The sequence goes on from JBDSXE010000502.1 coordinate 2,567, forward strand.
GCAGGCAAACCCGTCCCAGAGTTGACATTCCTCAGCTTATCTGAAAGAAATTGCTCTGTCCGCAAAAAAAATCAAGTATTGTGTTATCACTGTGAGATAATACGATATGACGTGTTGATGGGAGAGCTGCGCAATGGCGGACATCCTGATCGGGATCGATTCGGGCACTTCGGTGATCAAGGCGGTTGCCTTTGATCTGGCCGGGCGTCAGCTTGCCGCATCCGCAGTCCCCAACACGTATGCGACCGGAGCAGGTGGGGCTGCGACCCAATCGCTAACGCAAACTTGGGCCGAATGTGTGCGTGCGATGCGGGGCCTGGCGGACAAAATTCCGGGCCTTGGCACGCGCACCGCTGCCATTTCCGTCACGGCGCAGGGCGATGGCACCTGGCTTGTCGGCAAAGGCAATGCGCCAGTTGGCGATGCGTGGCTGTGGCTTGACGCCCGCGCCGCGCCGACGGTCGAACGCCTTGCGGCTGGCCCCTTGAACCGTGCGCGGTTCGAGGCGACGGGAACCGGGCTTAACACCTGCCAGCAGGGCACGCAGATGGCGCATATGGACCGGCATTCACCGGAGCTTCTGGACGGTGCCGAGGTCGCACTCCATTGCAAGGACTGGCTGTATCTGAACCTGACCGGCTTCCGTGCTACCGACCCGTCCGAAGCCAGCTTTACCTTCGGCAATTTCCGCAATCGGCAATACGATGACACAGTGATCGCAGCTTTGGGGCTGGCCCGCCGCCGTAGCCTGCTGCCAGAGATCATCGACGGCACGCAGACAACTCATCCCCTGACCGCCGATGCCGCACTGGCCACGGGGCTGCTTGCAGGCACTCCCGTAAGTCTTGGCTATGTCGATATGGTGATGACCGCGCTGGGGGCGGGCGTCTACACCGACGCGCCTGCCGCCTGTTCCACCGTCGGATCGACCGGCGTGCATCTGCGGGCGACCGATGTGGCGGGAGTGCATCTGAACGCCGAAGGTACGGGCTATGTCATCTGCCTGCCGATGCCCGATATGGTCACGCAGGTGCAGACCAACATGGCCGCAACGCTGAACATCGACTGGGCCTTGCAGATGGCCGCCGATCTGATGACCGACCTTGGCACACCCACCAAACACGCCGATCTCGTGCCGCTGATCGAAGGGTGGCTGGACCGCAGCCAACCCGGCGCGTTGCTCTACCACCCCTATATCTCTGAGGCGGGCGAGCGGGGGCCGTTCGTCAATGCCGATGCCCGCGCCGGATATATTGGCCTGTCATCTAACATGCGCTTTCCAGATTTGCTGCGCGGCGTGGTCGAAGGGTTGGGGATGGCGATGCGCGATTGTTATGCGGCGATGGGACCGATGCCAGCGGAACTGCGGCTAACCGGCGGTGCCGCGCGGTCCCCCGGATTGCGCCGCGTGCTGTCGGCGGCGGTCAACGCCCCGGTGCGGGTGTCGGCGCGGGAAGAGGCTGGTGCTGCGGCTGCGGCGATGATGGCCGCCGTAGCGGTGGGCGTCTATCCCACGATGGCGGCTTGTGTTGCCGAATGGGTCACGCCGCTGCTGGGTGAGGCGGAGCCGCCGGATGCGGATTTGGCGCATATCTATGACCAGTTATATCCGTCCTACAATCAGGCGCGTCGGGCGCTTACCCCCGTGTGGGCTGGAATGGCTTTCACGCGTGAAAGAGGTGCCAAATGACGGATATAATTGACCTTTTCGTAATCGGCGGCGGCATCAACGGCGCTGGGATTGCCCGCGATGCCGCAGGGCGTGGCCTGTCCGTCGTGCTGTGTGAAAAGGACGATCTGGCGCAAGGCACATCGTCACGCTCCGGCAAGCTGGTCCACGGCGGCCTGCGCTATCTGGAGTATTACGAATTCCGTCTGGTGCGAGAGGCGCTGATTGAACGCGAGGTGCTGCTGAACGCCGCCCCGCACATTATCTGGCCGATGCGCTTTGTCCTGCCGCATTCGCCCACCGACCGCCCGGCGTGGTTGGTGCGGCTGGGATTGTTCCTGTACGACCATCTGGGCGGGCGCAAGAAACTGCCCGGCACCCGCACGCTGGATTTGCGGCGTGATCCCGAAGGTGCGCCAATTCTGGACCAATACACCCGGGGCTTCGAATACTCCGACTGTTGGGTCGATGATGCGCGTCTGGTCGTGCTGAACGCCGTCGATGCGGCCGAACGTGGCGCGCTGGTCCTGACCCGCACGACTTGCACCAGTGCCCGGCGCGAGGATGGCGGCTGGACGATTGAAACCCGAAATGCTGCAGGCGAGACGCAGGCATTCCGCGCCCGCTGCATCGCCAATGCCGCAGGGCCGTGGGTGTCCGATATCGTGACGCGCGTGGCCGGTTCAAACAGCAGCCGCAATGTCCGGCTGGTCAAAGGTAGCCACATCATCGTGCCAAAGTTTTGGGCCGGGCAACAAGCCTATCTGGTGCAGAACCACGACAAGCGGGTGATCTTCATCAACCCGTACGAGGGAGACAAGGCGCTGATCGGCACTACCGATGTGGCATACGAAGGTCGCGCAGAAGAGGTTGCGCCGGATGAGGCAGAGATCGAATATCTGATCGCCGCGGTGAACCGCTATTTCAAGGAAAAGCTGCGGCGTACCGACGTTCTGCACTCTTTCTCCGGTGTTCGCCCGCTGTTTGACGATGGCAAAGGCAACCCCTCTGCCGTCACCCGCGACTATGTTTTCGATCTGGATGAGACCGGCGACGCACCATTGCTCAACGTCTTTGGCGGCAAGATCACCACCTTCCGCGAACTGGCAGAGCGTGGAATGCACCGCTTGGCGGGCGTGTTTCCGAACATGGGCGCTGACTGGACACGCGAGGCGACGCTGCCGGGCGGCGAGATTCCAAATGCCGATTATGAGACGTTCGTCAACACCCTGCGCGAAGCCTATCCGTGGATGCCGCGCGATCTGGTGCAGCATTACGGGCGGCACTATGGCGCGCGGACCAAAGGTATTGTAGGCGTCGCCAATAGCTTGGACGGTTTGGGCCAGCATTTTGGCGGGCACCTGTATGAAGCAGAGGTAAGCTATCTGGTGGCGAAGGAATGGGCGCAGCAGGCCGAAGATATATTGACCCGCCGCACCAAGCACTACCTGCATCTGACTGCGGCGGAACAGGCGGCCTTTGCCACCTGGTTCACCGCCACATTCTGAGGGCTCGATGCTGACCCTGTCCCTGAACACCAACCCGCTGGTCAACCGCTTTGCCGATCCAGATGACCTGATCGACACCGTGGCCCGCACCCTGAAAATCCGCGACCTGCAACTGACGCACGAGTTCATCAGTCCCAGTTGGCCCACTCCGGTCATTCGCCGCCTGACCCGCCAGATGAATGCCGCGCTGCAGCGTACCGGCGTTCGTGTCACCTCTGGCATGACCGGCCCTTATGGCCGGCTGAACCACTTTGGCCACCCTGATCGCGACGTGCGGCGCTACTACGTCGATTGGTTCAAGACCTTTGCCGACATCACAGCCGATGTTGGCGGCACCTCGGTCGGCACCCAGTTCGCGATTTTCACCTATCAGGATTTTGACAATGCTGCGCGGCGTGAAGAATTGACGCAGATCGCCATCGACTGTTGGGCAGAGGTTGCGGAACACGCCAAAGCCGCTGGTCTGACATACGTCTTCTGGGAACCCATGAGCGTGGGTCGCGAGTTTGGCGAAACAATTGCTGCATGTCTGAAACTGCAGCATCGCCTGACCGCCGCCAATATGGCGGTGCCGATGTGGATAATGGCAGACATCGACCACGGCGACGTGACCTCGTCCAACGCCGACGACTTTGACCCCTACGCCTGGGCGCGGGCGGTGCCAAAGGTTTCGCCAATCATCCACATCAAGCAAAGCCTGATGGACAAGGGTGGCCATCGCCCCTTCACCGCCGCCTTCAACGCCAAGGGCCGCATCCAGCCCGCACCACTGCTTCAGGCGCTTGCCGAGGGTGGGGCCAAGGATAACGAAATCTGCCTCGAACTGTCCTTCAAGGAACGTGAGCCGAACGACCGCGAGGTCATACCGCAAATTGCCGAAAGCGTGGCTTTCTGGGCACCCCACATCGACACCGGTGTTCATGACCTGAACATCTGAACGCTGGACCGCAGATGAAACCCGTAACCTTACTGACCGCGATAACATGAGTAACCGATGACCCCCAAAAGCCTGCCACTAGACCCGGAACAGTCGCTCGCCATCCGCGCGGCATGGCTGCACTATGTGGGCGGCATGACGCAAAGCGCCGTGGCAAAGCGGCTGGGTGTTACGTCCGTCAAGGCACACCGCCTGATTGCCCGCGCCGTGGCGGACGGCCGCGTCAAAGTCACGATTGATGGCGACATGATCGAAACCATCGAACTCGAAAACCGCCTCGCCACCCGGTTTCGACTTGATTACTGCGACGTCGCCCCCGATCTGGAGGAAAGCGGCATCCCCTTTCGCGCATTGGCGATGGCCGGTGCCGGGTTTCTGCGCCGCGAAATCGAACGCGGCGAGACGCCCCTGATCGGCCTTGGCCACGGCCGCACACTGGCGGCGACAGTGCAGCAATTGCCTCGCCTTGATGCCCCCGACTTGCAATTCGTCTCGCTGTTCGGTGGGCTTACCCGCAATTATACCGCCAACCCGCATGACGTGATGCACCGCATTGCCGAGAAAACCGGCGCGCGCGCCTATGTCATGCCAGTGCCCTTCTTCGCCAATTCGGCAGAGGATCGTGAAGTTCTGCTGGCGCAGCGCGGCGTGTCAGAGGTGTTTGCGCTGGCGAATGGCGCAGGTCTGAAACTGACCGGGATTGGCTCTGTCATGCCAGATGCCCAGCTGGTGTCGTCAGGCATGATCGAACCGAAAGAGATCAACAA
>JBDSXE010000503.1:0-4898 GCA_039926325.1 Paracoccaceae bacterium
AGGGAGTCGGCATGGAAAACTTTGTGATCAAGTCGCTGAAACCCGAAACCTGGAACGGGTTCGCGGCCCGGGTGGTGCGGCACAACGGCCTCTGGGGCAGGTGCTGGGGCCTGGGATTTCAGGAGAAAACGCAGAGCTGGCGCGTTGGTCGATGGCTATCCCGACGCTGCAACGGGGCGCAAGGTTTCGGCCTCAGTTCTGTACAAGGCGATCGCCGAGTTGTTCGCAACACAGGGCTTGGCACGGCAGCGACCTTTGGGCCGCGCGTATTGACCCTGCAACTACAGGTCGCGGGTCAGGACTGATCCGGCTTTTTCGCCTCTGCCGCGGCTTTCAGCCGGGCCAGCAAGGCGGCCTTGTCGGATGCCTGTTTGTCATCGACGCTGGCGGGTTTGCCGTGGCCGCCGAAGCGCGGCTCGCCTTTGGGGTTCTTGGCGTTGCCGGATTTTGAGTAGTCCATAGGAATGTCTCGCGTGATGGTTCCGGCAATGCGGAAGATGATGCCATTACACCGGAGGAGTTGTGGTTTGCAAGGGTCCGGGGGCTGTACAAGCGAAATTGCGGTCCATGGCGAGGGCTGACTGCCGCGTCGGGGATCGGTATTTCTGCACATGGAATTTTGTGTTCGAGAAGCTGCGTCAGGTACAGACCACCTCTTGGGACAGGGTTGGACCTGTTGCGCCAGGCGCCCCCTGCTTTCGCGGGGACTACCAAATGTCCAAGCCAGTCCGGGAACCTTCCAAAAGATAGGAAGAAGTTCACAGCATTCTGTTGTTTGACAGGGACTTCAAACTCCGCAAAGACTAGTGCAAGCACGAATAGTTGTTCGCGGCGCAGATCGGCGCCAAACATCAAGAGACAAAGGACAAAATGAGAGTAGCTTCGAAGTTCATTGCGAGCGCCGTTTCCTTGGCTTTTGCGTTCGCCGTGCCTTTCGGGGCCGCTGTAACGCTTTTCCCTACTGAGGTCATGGCGAAGGCCCCTAAGAAGTCGACCTTGCCAAAACCCTATGTTTCCAAAGCATTGCGTGCTGTTCTGATGCCGGTGACCAAGGAAGTCGCACGCAAGTTCAGGCTGGCAAGGGGTGCCAAGGGTGTAATGGTGGTCTCGGTCAAACCGGACGGCCTGGGAAAGCTGGCCGGTTTGAAGCCCGGGGACGTGATCAGCACGATCCTGGGCAGACAGGTTAAGAAACCTTCAGATGTTGACACGATCATCGCGTATTTTCTGGCAGGTGGCACGTCCGACTATCAGATCGGCGGAACCCGCAAGGGTGGCAGGACATTCCGGGCGGCGACGTACATCACGCCCGCATATTTCTATCAACCATTTGATGTTTATTCGGCGTACACTTGGACCAGCTTCAGCTACCAAACCTACAGCTACAGCGAATATGTGTCCTATTATTCGCGCGACATAACGACCTCTTATCAGAGGTCCGAAACCTACATCTCTGAAACGATATCTTCTTCGACGTTCGTTCAGGAAATGACCACTGAAACGAACTATGAATATAGCTCATACGATGAGCAGATCGTCGATGGCAGCTATACGGAAGGCGGTTCCGGTTCTGTTTGGCAGGGCAACGAGTCCGAAGTTGTCTATGATCCTACAGATGATCCGGTTGCGCTGGAAGTGCCCGATGTTGGCGACCCGGGCGATTCCGATCAGTTTACGGCCAGCGAGGGCGATCCTGATTACGTTGACCCAGACCCCGGTGACGTCGCGGATCCAAATCTGTATGCGGACGATGCGAGTGCTGCCGCCCCGGATGACACGTCGCAAGACCCCTCGACCGATGGCACAGCGGCGGCCAGCGATACGACCACGAATGATCAAAGCTCTGACGGCGCGACTGCCGACGGAACTGATGACCAGAGTGCCGACCCATCGGTGGATGCGGGGAGCGACCAGAGTGCCGACCCTGCAGTGGATGGTGGGAGCGACCAGAGCGCCGACCCTGCGGTGGATGAGGGGAGCGACCAGAGTGCCGACCCTGCGGTGGATGAGGGGAGCGACCAGAGCGCCGACCCTGCAGTGGATGCGGGGAGCGACCAGAGTGCCGATCAGCCGGTAGACGACGGCTCGGCTGAACAGCAATGTGCGGGACAGACCGTTGACGGATGCGGGGATTCCTCTGGTGGAGACACTGGGGGTGACGCTGGGTCGTATGACACTGGCGGTGGTGACGCTGGGTCGTATGACTCTGGTGGTGGCGACACTGGTGGTGACGCTGGGTCGTATGACACCGGCGGTGGTGATTCTGGTGGTGACGCTGGGTCGTATGACTCTGGTGGGGATACGGGCGGTGGTGACGAGCCTCTTGCTGAGTAAGGTTGGGAATCTTTGACCGCCTGCGCTGCCACCCGGTTGGCCCTCTGTCGTAACGAGAGTCCTCCGGTTTGACGGTTGTCGGTTTCGGATGGCGCTCGCGGGTAGGGCGTGGGGGCGGTAAAATTGCTCAAGCGCCCGGCGCGTTTGTGCGGATGTCAGGTTGGCAGGCGAAGAATGCGGCGTGACCTTGTCGTCGCCACATCACCAGCCGGGACGTTCTACATCAGGATGAGGGAACTTTCGGAGGGCAGGTCAGTCGGCCTGTCGCCTCCGACGTTCAGGGGCCCTTAGACCACGCGGTCCACCATCATCTGCTTGATCTCGGCAATGGCCTTGGCCGGGTTCAGACCCTTTGGGCAGGTCTTGGTGCAGTTCATGATCGTGTGGCAGCGGTACAGTTTGAACGGGTCTTCCAGACCGTCCAGCCGCTCTCCAGTCGCCTCGTCCCGCGAATCGACGATCCAGCGATAGGCGTGCAGCAGCGTGGCTGGCCCAAGGTATTTGTCGCTGTTCCACCAGTAGCTTGGGCACGATGTGCTGCAACAGGCGCACATCACGCATTCATAGACGCCGTCCAGCTTGGCCCGGTCGTCAATCGACTGCCGCCACTCTTTTGCAGGTGTGTTGGTCTTGGTTTCAAGCCACGGCATGATCGACGCGTGCTGCGCGTAGAAATGCGTCAGGTCTGGGATCAGATCCTTGACCACCGCCATATGCGGCAGCGGGTAAATCTTGACGTCGCCCCGCACCTCGTCCAGCCCATAGATGCAGGCCAGCGTGTTGATCCCGCCGATGTTCATGGCGCACGACCCGCAAATCCCCTCGCGGCAGGAACGCCGAAAGGTCAGCGTCGGATCAACTTCGTTCTTGATCTTGATCAGGGCGTCCAGAACCATCGGGCCGCATTTGTCCATGTCCAGAAAATAGGTGTCCACTCGCGGGTTTTCACCATCATCCGGGCTCCAGCGATAGATCAGGAACTTGCGGACGTTTTTGCCCTCGGGCCGCGGCCAGGTCTTGCCGGTGCGGATTTTCGAATTCTTCGGCAGGGTGAATTGCACCATAGCTCAGACCTTTCGCATCATGTCGCGCATCACATATGCGCTTCGGGCAGCGTCGAAAACGGGCGGCTTGGCATCTGACCGGACCGCTGCATTACGCAGGAATTGTACACCGCGTCGGGGTCGCGCCCCGTCAGATAGTCCGAGGATATGCCAATCTGCAGTCCGCCAATCGCATGACCGCTTGAATCCATGCCCAACGCCACCTGGCCCCGTGGATGCTGGGCCATCTGGGCGTTGGAAATGCACACCTGTTCAGCCTCTGCCACCGGAATGGGACCGCAGGCCCACAGCGTCAGCAGACCCAGCGTGGCAACGCCAGCCCGCATCATCCCTGCACCGGGGGCAAACCAGCTGCCGACAGGCAGGCGACCGTCGCCGGACGCCGCGCAATCGCCATGATATTCGCCACGGTCGAGGTGCCGGCCTCGACCCCCACATCTGCCGCCAGCACGCGCAATTCGTCGGGTGAGGCGTTGTCGGTAATGCAGCGCGTCGCAGCAGGTCCGACCACCGGGGTGATCACGGTTTCGGCGGTCCGCGCCACGGTCTTGTCCACCAGAACCTGCGGATCGCAGGCGCATAGCAGCAGGGCGGCCATCAACATCAGCGGTTTCATACCAAAGTCCTTGCGTTCACATGGGCGGCGCGCGCCTCGACCCGCACCACCAGTTTCAGACCCGACCAGACCGCATCGACCGCGCAAACCTTTATATCGACTAGCATGTCGGCCAAGGCGCGATTGCGGATGACGTCTTCGGTCACATCGGTCGGCACTTTCGACGCCTTTTTGGGCCAGGACACCCAGATCATGCCGTCCGGCGTGATCAGATCACGTAATACCGGCAGCGCCTGATCCACCTCGGCCGCAGCCTTGGTAAAGAAATGGATCACATCTCTGGCGCCTTCCGGCAAGGCCCGCCAATCGGGGGTGGTCTCTATCCGCCGATAGGCCCGCGCCTCGGTCAGATCGTGCAGGCTGTCGGGCAAGCCGACAAAAGCCACTGCTTGCCCGTCCTTCAACCCCAGCTTTTTCGACAGGGGGGTGCCGGAATAGCCCGTGCCAGTCATCAATACACCCGCGCCTTGGGCGCAATGCGTTTAAGGCTGATTCCGCCCTGATCTTCGGATGTTAGCGGGTTCAGATGCACCGGGCGCGAGCCAAGCGTCACCTTCACGCCATCGACCCACGCCAGCGAGTGCTTGCGCCAGTTCACGTCGTCGCGGTTCGGATAATCCTCGTGCGCGTGGGCGCCGCGAGACTCTTTGCGCGCCTCAGCCGCCACGATGGTTGCCAATGCGTTCGGCATCAGGTTCGTCAGTTCCAGCGTTTCCATAAGGTCACTGTTCCAGATCAGCGAACGGTCGCTGACCTTGATATCCGCCATCTTGCCTGCCACCGCCTCCATCTTGACGACGCCTTCGGCCAGCGTCTTGTCGGCACGGAACACCGCCGCATCGGCCTGCATCGCCTTTTGCATCTCTAGCCGCAGGTCGGCGGTC
>JBDSXE010000504.1:0-4149 GCA_039926325.1 Paracoccaceae bacterium
GAACGCCGGACCGCGCAGGTCCAGCAGGGCGGCACTGGGCCACGGCTGATCACGCAAAGCCAAAACCATCAGGCTGTCATCGCCGCCGCTGATCACGCGAGACACCGTGGTGCCTTCTGCGACAACATGCGCCATCTTGTTGGAAACATTAACAAAGTCCGCCGCCGCATAAAGCCCGGCCTCGCCAAACAGCAGCAAGTATTCTGCCGGGCTGGCGATGGATTCAGCGATGGCGCGTTGCAGCAATAGCCCGGCAATACCTCTGCCTCGATGATCCGGGTCGGTGGCGACGTCTGCCAGCCCCGCGACAGTGACCAACCGGTCGCCCAGTTGCACAGCGCGCAGGGTCAGCGCCATATGGCCCACAAGCGCAGCACCGTCATAGGCCACCAAACGCAGGTGCTGCCGATGATAGAAGAAACTGCGCCCGCCAAAATCGGTCGAAAAGCTTCGTGCCAGAAGCATTGCAATTTCGGCGTCAACCGCAGGGGTCAACTGCCATTCCGGAATGCGCTCAATCCGCATCGGGAAGCGTCAGACTGCCATCGGTGGCAAGCGGCCAAAACGGGTTCATGGCGACTTCCCAAACATGGCCATCGGGGTCGGACCAGTAGCCGGAATAACCGCCCCAGAATACTTTCTCGGGCTTTTTCAGCGCATTGCCTCCTGCTGTGATCGCCACGTCAAAGGCATCGTCAACCTCTGCTTCGGTTGCGAAATTCTGCGCCAACGTCACCGCGCCAGCCCCAAGCGTCACCCCGGGGCGGCCCTGATCAGTCGCCAGATCAGCCACGCCAAACAATGCCAGAACGCAGCCGTGCATCTGGTAAAACGCAACACCCTCTTGCGCGCCATGCTCCAGCCAACCCAATCGCCCATAAAACGCCCGCGCGGCGACAAGGTCTTTGACGCCAAGAGTGATCAGAGTGACGCGCTGAGGGGTCATGGGGCAATCCTGCTAAGGCCGCCCTCTTCTGCGACCATGAAATACTGACCGCGCGGGCCCAGACTGTCAAACAGGCTTGCCTCGGTTCCCGTCATCATCGCCTGCGCGCCCAAGGCGCAAATTTCGTCGTAAAGAGCAGCACGGCGATTCTGGTCAAGGTGGGCGGCGATTTCGTCCAGCAACAGGATCGGCGCAACACCCAGTTCAAACGCCAAAGCGCGGGCGTTGGCCATGATCAGACTGATCAGCAGCGCCTTTTGCTCACCGGTTGAACACTGGTCCGCTGGCGTGGATTTGATCGCCAAAACGGCAGTCATATCAATGCGGTGCGGTCCGATCAGCGTGCGGCCCGCAGCCATATCACGCCGCCGATTGTCAGCCAGCGCCACCACAAGGTCGTCAGGTTGCGCGTCACCATCCGGGCTGGTCAGAGTCAGGTCCGCGCGGGGAAACGTGGTTTCCGCATCGCGCTGCGCGTCGGCAAGGCGGTTCAGAGTATGGCCGCGGTTGGCAGTGATCAACTGCGCCGACGCCCCCATCTGCGCCTCAAGCGCGCCATACCAATGCGGATCAATGACCTGATCCCTTAGCAGGCGATTGCGGTCTCGCATCGCTTTTTCGTAGGTCAGCACTGCCTCGGCATGATCCGGCAAAAAGCTGAGCGTCATGCGGTCCAGAAATCGTCTACGGCCCTCTGCCGCCTCGATCCACAGCCTGTCCATCGCCGGGACAAGCCAAAGCACGCGCAAAAGCCGCCCCAGCGCGGTTTGCGTGGCCACCTTGCCGTCAATGCGAACGGAACGATTGTTGCTACCCTCCGCCCATGTTTCGACCTCATGGGTGGTGTCCGGCATCGCAAGGGTGGCGTGAATTTTCCAGCCGATTGATTCCGGTTTGCGGGCCATGTCTTCGGTCGCCGCACGGCGGAAACCGCGACCCGGGGAAAGCAACGAAACCGCTTCCAGGATATTGGTTTTGCCCGCGCCATTTGGCCCGACTATCGCGACAGGCCGACCGTCGAATTGCAAGTGCGCCACGCGATGGCTGCGGAAATGCGACAGCGTCAGCGTGGTCAGGCCAAGAGCGGTCACAGGTTGATGAACTGCTTGTTCAGACGCGCATTGGCATGACGACATAAATTGCCGACATGTCATTGCCTTCGCGCATCAAAGTTGGATCACCAGAAGAGTTGAACAAAAATACCGCGTTCTCGCGGTCCACTTGGCCGGCAATTTCCAGCAAGTACTTGGCGTTGAAACCAATTTCCAGCTTTTCATCCGAATAGGCGACCGCAAGCTCTTCTTCAGCAGCACCAGAGTCGGGTGCGTTGACTGACAGGACAAGGCGGTCCTCATCCAGCGACAATTTCACAGCGCGAGAGCGTTCGGAGGACACAGTGGCAACGCGGTCAACGGCCTTGGCAAACTCGGCCGCGTCCACTTCCAATTTCCGGGTGTTGCCAGTCGGAATGACGCGAGTGTAGTCCGGGAAAGTGCCATCAATGACTTTGGAGGTAAGCTGGATCGCCGGCGTGGCAAAACGGATTTTGGTTTCCGACACGGAAACGGCGATTTGCGCTTCGTCGTCGTCAAGCAGTTTCCGCAGTTCCCCCACGGTTTTGCGGGGAACGATAACGCCGGGCATTCCGGTGGCACCTTCAGGCAATGGCGCGTCGATCTGGGCCAGACGGTGGCCATCAGTGGCAACGCAGCGCAAGGTCGGGCCACTCGCCGACGTGGCGATGTGCATATAGACGCCGTTCAGGTAATACCTTGTTTCCTCAGTCGAAATCGCAAACTTCGCCTTGTCGAAAAGGCGGCGCAGCACTGGGGCCGGGGCTGTGAAATTTGTGGTGTATTCGGATGACGCCATGACCGGGAAATCTTCGCGCGGCAGCGTTGCAAGGCTGAACGTGGACCGGCCAGCCGTAATCGTCAGGCGACCCGCGGCCGCGTCTTCGGTCAGGCTGACGAGTGAGCCATCTGGCAGTTTGCGGACAATTTCATGCAACATGACCGCAGATACCGTTGTGGAACCAGCGCGTTCGACCATCGCCGTGGCGCGATCAACAACCTCGATGTCCAGATCGGTGGCGCGCAACGACACCTGATTGCCCTCAGCCTCGATCAGCACGTTGGCAAGGATTGGGATCGTATTGCGACGCTCCACGACAGATTGTGCCTGCGACAGGGCCTTCAGAAGTATGGCGCGTTCGATTGAAAGTTTCATGTTCTTGGCCCCTGTTTCGCCCCTCACGGGGAGGGTGACACTACCGAATTTCGAAGGTTTGGCAAGTGGTCTGTCGCGACTGACACAGCCGCATCAAACCTTTAAATATGATAAACGCTGCAATACAAGTCATTGATTACAAACAGAAATCGGTATTGTCCAGATATGGACGCTCCCCCATTCACCCCTGCAACAACCTTCTCAACAGCAGCAGATCGTCGCTGAGTTGGCTGTCGGTCGCCATCAACTCTTCGATCTTCTTGACGCCGTGCATGATCGTGGTGTGATCACGGCCCCCAAAGCGACGGCCAATTTCAGGCAGGCTTCGCAGGGTCAACTGCTTGGACAGATACATCGCCACCTGCCGTGGCCGCGCGATGTTCCGCAGCCGCTTGGGGCCGATGAGGTCGGAAAGGCGGATATTGTAATGCTCGGCGACCTTGCGCTGAATTTCCTCAATCGTAAGTTTGCGATCCGAGGCGCGCAGGATGTCGGCCAAGCAGTCTTGGGCCAGTTCCAAAGTAATCTCGCGGCCAACCAAGGAAGCGAAAGCGAACAGACGGGTCAGCGCCCCTTCCAGCACGCGGACGTTGGTGGTGATGCGGTGGGCAAGAAACTCCAGAACGCCGCCAGCGATCACGAGGCCCTTGTACTGGCTGCGATAGTATTCGCATTTGGTTTGCAGGATACCGAGGCGCAGTTCGTAGTCGGTGGGGTGAAGGTCGACCACAAGGCCGCATTGCATCCGCGATTTGATGCGGTCTTCGAGATCCTTGATCTCACCAGGGGCACGGTCGGCCGAGATGACGATCTGTTTGTTCTGATCGACGAGCACGTTGAAGGTGTGGAAGAATTCTTCCTGCGTGCTGTCCTTGCCCGCGATGAACTGAACATCATCGACCATCAGCACATCGACCGAGCGAAAGATTTCCTTGAAGTCCATGATCTGCCGTTCGCGCAAAGCCTGCACGAAA
>JBDSXE010000505.1:0-2858 GCA_039926325.1 Paracoccaceae bacterium
CACGGCTGCTATGGGCGGCGCCGGCGACGTCGGGGGTGGCCCAGATGTGGTCAAGGCGGCGGCCTTTGTCGGCCGCATCCCAATCGGGCGCACGGTAGGACCACCAGCTGAACAACAGCCCCTCCGGGATGTTGCTACGGGTGACATCGACCCACTTGCCGGCCTCCATCACCGCATGAAGATGCGCGACCTCGACCGGGGTATGGCTGACGATTTTCAATAGCGCCTTGTGGTTCCAGACGTCATCTTCGCGCGGGGCGATGTTGAGATCACCGACAAGGATGGCGCGGTCGGGACGTTCCCAGTGGAAGTGATCGCGCATTTCGGTCAGGAAATCGAGCTTCTGGCCGAACTTGACGTTCTCCTCGCGGTTTGGAATGTCGCCGCCAGCGGGAACGTAGGTGTTGTGGATGGTGACTCCATTTTCCAGCTGTGCAGCAACATGGCGGGCATGGCCAAGTGACGCGAAATCCTTGTCACCGACATCCATCAGCGGCAGCTTGGACAGGATCGCAACACCATTGTAGCCCTTTTGACCACGGGCGACCATCCAGCGGTAGCCAAGCGACTGAAACAACTCCTTCGGGATCAGTTCAACCGGGCTTTTGCATTCTTGCAGGCACAGAATGTCTGGCTGTTCTTCGGCCATCAGTTTGGCTACCAGACCCTCGCGCAAGCGGACCGAGTTGATGTTCCAGGTGGCAAGAGTAAAGGCCATGATCGCTCCTTTCGCTGCGGACGACAGTGTCTAGATCAGGCTGACATTTGGTAGAAACATCAAACTGATCGCGCTTTTAGTGGTCGCGTGACGAGGAAAACCGAATTCCAATTTTCCTCATCCTGCACTAGGTGCTGCCGTCCGCAGGCTTGATGGTCAAGCGGTCAGTCGTGCAGCGTGAAGGTGCCAAGTTCGCACAGGTTCTGCGTGCCATCGACGCTGGCGCCGGTGTCCATGACAAAGCGCATGTCGTAGTCGCAGGTGTCGCCGCCATCAGCGATCGAGATGCCGCCCTGGTCGCCCGCTTTGATCGAGTCGACGGTCAGGATGTTTTCGCCCCACTCGTCAGCCTCATGCGGCGAGACGTACATTTCGACGAGGTTGGCGGACGAGTTGTTGATCAGCGTGAATGCCAGATCCTCGGCAAATGCAGGTGCGGAGGTAAGGGCGAAAGCCGCGAGCAGGATGGGAAGGCGCATAGGTGGCTCCGATTTGTTGTGCGACTGTTGCTGGGGACACGCCCCTGTGAGCGTATTTCGCACATGTTGGCCACGAACAAAACCCGAAACTCGGCGAACGTGTTCGGTCAACCATGTATTGGCTTGCAGGTCCATGCCGCCTTCAGGTTGCAGCCGGATTGACAAAAAGAGGCCGGGCGCGAGGCCCGGCCAGGTCCAACAGGGAGGAACCGCGTCATAACCCCGACCCGGCGAGGGGAACTGGTTGCGACAATCGCCGCATCAGACAAACATAACCCGAGATGTCGACAACAATAAGACTTCTCTCTGGTCAGGTAGTGTTTTCCTTATGACCTGTGGCCTTCACGCTACCAGTTTGTAGCCACCATTTTCGGTAACTAGCAGGCGGGCATTGGCAGGATCATGTTCGATCTTCTGGCGCAAACGGTAGATATGGGTTTCCAGAGTGTGGGTTGTTACCCCGGCGTTATAGCCCCAGACCTCGTGCAGCAGAACATCGCGAGCCACAACTCCCGATTGCGCTCTGTACAAGTATTTCAATATGTTGGTCTCTTTTTCAGTCAGGCGAATTTTCTTTTCCTTGGCGTCCAGCAACAGCTTTTGTGCCGGCTTGAAGGTGTAGGGACCCATCTGAAAAACCGCATCTTCGGATTGTTCGTGCTGACGCAATTGGGCGCGAATACGGGCCAACAAAACCGGGAATTTGAACGGCTTGGTGACATAATCATTTGCGCCTGCGTCAAGGCCAAGAATTGTGTCGCTGTCCGAATCATGCCCTGTAAGCATCAGGACCGGGCATTTGACGCCAGCCTTACGCATGCGGCGGCACAGTTCGCGGCCGTCGGTGTCAGGCAAACCCACATCCAGAATCACGAGGTCGTAGGAACCGGCCTTGGCTTTCTCCATCCCCTCGGCACCGTTGCGGGCCTCGAACACGTCGAAATCTTCGGTCATGACCAATTGCTCGCTCAACGCCTCGCGCAGGTCGTCATCGTCATCAACCAGCAGGATTTTACGCAAGGTTGCCATCGCTATCTCCACTCGGGCGGTTTACCCGTTCTGAAAGAGATGCGCCGCGATCACGGCTGGGGCAAGATTTGCTACAATACTCTCACGCGGACGTGTCGCAGGGGCGGGATATGTTTCAATTCCTGTCAGGGGTGCATAGATAGGGTCCAGAGGTTTCGATGAGTCTTGCCCCCACCACAGTTGAAAAAATTGCCCGCGCCCGGGGTGATCTGCGGATGGGCGTGCCCGTCGTACTGGCCGATGCGGGCCGCGCGGCGCTGGTTGTGGCGGTGGAAGCGCTGGATTCGGCGCGTCTGGCGGATTTCCGGGCGTTGGGGCGGCCGGAGCTGGCGCTGACGTTGCACCGGGCAGAGACATTGAAAGCCCGGGCATATGATGGCGATTTGGCGCGGATTGCGGTGCCGGGCGACGTTGACCTATCATGGCTGCGGGCGCTAGCGGACCCAGCGGATGATCTGCGCGTTCCAATGAAGGGGCCGTTGGCCAGCCTTCGTGATGGTGCTGCAGATTTGCACCGGGCGGGGCTGGCGCTGGCGAAAGCGGCACGGCTGTTGCCAGCGGTGCTGCTGGTGTTTGTGCCCGACGGTCTGGCACTTGCCGCGCGCGTGGGGCTGACATTTCTGACGCTGAAC
>JBDSXE010000506.1:0-4368 GCA_039926325.1 Paracoccaceae bacterium
CCATCGCCACCGGATATTCTCCGGTCAGGTGCCGGGTGATCACATCCTGCAGCGAAAAGATCACTGTCGTCGTGACCATCAACCACAGCCCGAGGCGGGTGTTATGCTCGCTCACACCAACGGTCCCTCGTCTTTGGTGGCTTTGCCTTCGGACCGGGCGAGCAGCAGAGTATAAAGCCCCGCCATAATCACCACCACACCCCCGACCACGATCTGCGGTGCCAGTTGTTCGCCAAAGAACGTCAGGCCGATGATCGTGACAAATACGATCTGCAAATAGGCAAAGGGTTGTACGGACGACGCCTCGGCCACCTCGTAAGTCTTTTGCATCAACCAGTTGGATAAGACGGACAGCAACCCATAGATCACCAGAAACACCCAATCGCGTGGGGTAACGGCTTGCCAATGCGGCAGCCCGATCACCGTCATCATCACCGCCCCAATGACAGGCGGCCAGAAAAACGCGGCAAAGCTCGGCTCGTCCCGCGTCGTAAGGCGCGTCAGGATGATGTACAGCGCGAACATGATCGCCGACGCCAATGGCAGCAGCGCATACCACGAAAATACCCCCGCACCGGGCCGCAGGATGATCAGCACGCCGACACAGCCGACCGCCACCGCACCCCAGCGTTGCCAACTGATCCGTTCGCCCAGCAGCGGCCCCGATAGCGCCACCACCAGCAGCGGACAGATCGCAAACACCGCATGGCTCGCGATCAGACCGATCTTGGTATAGCCCCAGACGATGATACAGATCTCGAACACCAGCAGGACCGACCGCAGGATGTGCGCGGGCAGCCGCTTTGACCGGACCGCCGCGCGAATACCCTCCGGCCGCCGCAGCGCCATCGCCATGACAAACGCGGCAAAGATCCAGTAGCGGACCATCACCACCATCAGCGTATTGTAATTCCCTGCCAGCAGCCGCGAGAATCCGTCCTGACACGCAAAGGTCAAGACGGTCGCGATCATCAGCCAGATCCCAAGGCGCGGATTGCGGCTCATGCCAAGACCCCTGCTGTCATATGCCGCTTACGCCCGTGGCCCGGCAGTCGTTCCACGCGAAACCCTGCCTCGGTCAAGCTGCGCCGCACATGCCCAGCTGCGGTATAACTGGCGCAAGTGCCGCTGGGCGCGGTGTGCCGACCGACCTCTGCCATCAGCTCGGGCCCCCACAACTCGGGGTTTTTGGCGGGCGAAAAGCCGTCCAGATACCACGCGTCAGCCTTGCAATCCCACAGCGGCAGGGTGTCGCGAGCATCGCCGATAATGATGTTGACCTCCACCTCGCCCAACGCGAACTGCCGTTCGCCCGCCGCCCAATGTTGCAACAACGGCCCCGCAACATCCCGCGCTTCGGGGAATGCCTGCAGCGCACGGGTGATGCTGGTGGCGTCCATCGGGAACGCCTCGAACGAGGTATAGTGCAAGCGTCCCGGCCCATCCCATGCGATCAGCGTCGCCAGCAGGTTCAGCCCCGTCCCGAACCCCAGTTCCGCGATGTGAAACCCGTCCCGGAACCGCCCCGGCAAACCGTTGCCAGCTAGAAAGACGTGCCGCGCTTCGGACAACCCGCCCGTGGCAGAGAAATACGGGTCGCCAAACCGGGTCGACACCGGCACGATACCGTCGCGCCATTCCAGACCGTCGCCTGCTTCAATGCGAGTCTGTTCGCCGCCAACCATTTACCGTAATCCAAGATTTCGCGCGGACCATGAGCAAGGGCAGACGGAATGGCAAGGGTCGATCTGACAGTGCGCGGCGGCGGCATCTTTGGCTTGTCGATTGCATGGGAGGCTGCCCGGCGCGGCGCCCGCGTGCGCGTGGTCGAGGCGGTGGCGATCGGTGCCGGGTCCAGCGGCGGTGTGGTCGGCGCGCTGGCCCCGCACGTGCCCGAAAGCTGGAATGACAAGAAGCAGTTTCAGCTGGAAAGCCTGCTGATGGCCGGGCAGTTCTGGGCCGACGTCACCGACGCCAGCGGCCTTCCATCTGGTTACGCCCGCACTGGACGTCTGCAACCCTTGGCCGATGATGCCGCGGTCACGCTGGCCCACAAACGCGCCCGAACCGCCGCCAGCCTGTGGCAAGGCCACGCGGAATGGCGCGTTATTGCGGCGACTGGCAGCCCGTGGGAACCTGCTGCACCGTCAGACCATCTCGTCCATGACACCCTGACCGCCCGCATCCATCCCCACCTCGCGCTGACCGCCTTGGTCGCCGCGATCCGCGTAAAGGGGGGTGAGGTGGTCGTCGGTGATGCCCCTGATGAGGGCGTCGTCATCTGGGCCACTGGCACTACGGGCCTCAATGACCTGTCCGCTGCTTTGGGTCGCAAAATCGGCGGCGGGGTCAAGGGGCAGGCGGTGACGCTGCGCCATGACGCCGCCGCCCTGCCGCAAATACTGACGGATGGCCTGCACATCGTCCCGCATTCCAACGGAACTGTCGCCATCGGCTCTACCAGCGAAAATGATTGGCACGACGCCACCAGCACCGACGCCCAGCTTGACGCGCTGCTGCAAAAAGCCCGCGTCGCCTTGCCGATCCTGCAACATGCCGAGGTTGTGGAGCGTTGGGCCGGCCTGCGCCCCCGTGCCAAAACCCGTGCGCCGATTATGGGCGAATGGCCCGGTCGGCCCGGTCATTACGTTGCCAACGGCGGCTTCAAGATCGGTTTCGGCATGGCCCCGAAAGTGGCGCAGGTCATGGTCGATCTGGTGTTGGACGGCCACGATGAGATCCCTCCGGGTTTTCGTACCAGCGCCCTCTGACATCACACCTTAGACCCCACCATTCCGAACCAGCCACTCTGCACTCGCCAGCAGCGCGGCGTCGGGGGCGATGAATTCCATCCCCATCTCCGCCACAGCCCTTGCGTTGGAAGCCTCCACCAGCTGGCCCACGCTTGGCAGGATCGCCCGGATTTGCGCGTCAAACAACGCCAGCACCTGCAACGCAAACTTCGGTGCGGTCCATGTCGGGATGCGCCGCGCCGGATACGCCGCTTTCAGGATAGCGCCCATCTGCGGCATCGTCAGTGACCCTGCCGCAGCCATATACCGCTTGCCCGCAGTCTCGGGACGCTGCACAGCGCGCAGGTGCATCTCTGCCACGTCGCGAACATCGACGCAGACAAAACCGATCAGCGGCAGCATCGGGTCGCGCCCGGCAAGTATCCGCTTCACCACGCCAATCGAACTGCCAAAATTGCCATCCAGCGGTGGCCCCAACACAAACCCCGGATTGATCACCGTCAACGCCTGTGCAGCACTTATCGCAAACTGCCATGCCGCCCGCTCTGCCAGCACCTTCGACTTGGCATAGGCCGACACGCCCGCGACCGCCGGGTCGCACCAATCATCCTCACTCAGCACGCCCTGCCGCCCGTTCTGCACCGCCGCTGTGGATGATGTCAGAACGATCCGCTTGACCCCAGCGGCGTGCGCCACCTTCATCACCCGCAAGGTGCCGTCTCGCGCTGGCCGGATCAGCGTCATCTCGTCCTTCGGCAAGGCTATCGGAAACGGTGATGCCGTGTGAACCAGCGTTGTGATCCCCCCCATTGCATCGTCCCAGCCCATGTCGCTTTCCAGATCGCAGGCCGCAAACGTCAGCCGCTCCAGCGCCTCCGCCTTCAGATGGGGCCGCAGGGCGGCCCGCACCTCTTCTGTTCGGTCCAAGCGCCGCACTGTGCCACGCACAGAATAACCAGCCCCCAGCAGTTTTAGCGCAACATGCTTGGCGATAAAGCCGGTAATTCCGGTCAGCAAAATCTGTTCGGTCATGCAGCCCTCCACGTGTCGCAAACAGCTAGTGCGGGCAGGCACCGCCGTCCAGCAAGCTGGCGCTTGCCGCGTGGCGTCAGGACGTCGCCTGACATTGTGCCACCAGATCCGGCAGCGCCACTTCCGGCACCACCTCAAAGTCGGCGTGATACAGGCGCGTGTCGCCGTCCCACGCCTCAAAAGTCCACAGCCCCGTCACGCGCTCTTCATCGCGGTCAAAAGAGAAAAAGTCCGTCGAAATCTCGCCAGCCGCGAAATTGTCGAACCAGACATCAGGCGTGTCACGACCTGGCCGCTGCACAGTGACGCGGACGTTCGCGATGGTTTGTTTGGCAATTGCCCTGACGCCAAACGCCAGCCCCAGTGCGGCTGGCACTTGCTGACTATCGTTGTGGATCGTGAACGATTCTTCAGTGATCGAAATAAAGCCGTCTTGCGTGCCGGGGGCGGGCATTTCCGAAACCGTCTTGGGTCGGCAGAACACGCCGACCTGCAAACTTTCGATTGCTTCGGATCCCTGCGGTGGCAAAATGTCCGCCACCGCACCGGATGCGATCCACAACGCCACCACCCATGATATCGT
>JBDSXE010000507.1:0-8649 GCA_039926325.1 Paracoccaceae bacterium
GCAACGCCAGCGCGACACCCGCACCGCCTACCGAACCCGGGTTGGTGACCGCGGCGCCTTTCAGACCGGCCACGCTGGCAAGCTGACCGACAAAGCCCGCGTTGTCGGCGCCGACGATCGGCACCAGCGGCGCGCCGGATTCGGTGAACGCATCGACGATCACGTTGTCGATGCCAGAGGTCCAGACGCCGTCAAACTTGGCACCCGAAGCGATGATATCGTTGATCTGCTGCTTGCCCTGATCCTGCTGCCAGCCCGTGAAAACCTCCTGAGCAACGGTCACGCCGGGGTTTTCTGCCAAGGCTTTCTTGAAACCCTTGTCGCGGTCATTGTCAGCGCCAGCGCCAGCTGCGCCCCGCATATAGACAACGGCACCCTTGCCGCCCATTTGTTCGAACAGCCATTTCGCACCGATGTAGGCGTATTGTTCCTGGTTGTTTGAGATGATGTAGGCAGAAGGTTCGGTAACAGCCTGATCAACTGCGACGACGACGATGCCTTTGTCCGTCGCCTCTTTGATCGCCGAATTGATGCCGTCGGCATTGGTCGGGTTGACCACGATTGCATCGACACCAGCCTGGATCAGGTTGCGGATATCCTCTAGCTGGCCCGCCGCATCGGTGTTGCGGTGGGCGATGTTCAGGGCGGAAACTTCACCCGAAGCCAAAGCTTGCGCCTTCATCGCGCAGATCATTTCTTCGCGCCAGCCATTGCCCTGCACGGTGTTCGAAATACCGATCTTCCAAGGTTTCGCGTCGGCGGCAGCACCAAAGCTGATTGCCAGCGCCATTGCAGCGGTGCCGAGATATAGTTTCTTCATTGGTCGTCCTCCCTTAGTTTGGTTGTCTTGTCGTTTTTTCGTCTCACTTCACGAAGGGGCGCAACACATCGCGCGCCAGCAGGAACCCGCGTTTGATGTTGTCGTCGGTGCCTTCGAAATTGCGGTCCTCGTGTTCGATGATCACCGGGCCATCGTAGCCCGCGCGGTAGAGGCCAGCGAAAAAGCTTGCCCAGTCAACGTCGCCCAAGCCCGGCATCCGTGGCACCTGCCAGCCGACGCCCAACGAGATGATACCGTTTTCGTAAAGCCCGTCACGGTCAATCATCAGATCCTTGGCGTGAACATGGACGATTTTCCCGCCAAATTCGCGGATAAAACGCGGTTGGTCGATCATTTGCCAAACAAGGTGGCTGGGATCGTAATTCATGCCTACGTCTGGCCAAGCCTCGAATATCCGCCGCCAGATTTTTGGCGAATAGGCGATGTTGTGGCCGCCGGGCCATTCATCTTTCGAAAAGATCATCGGGCAGTTTTCGAACGCCAGCGTGACGCCGCTGTTGTGAGCGTGGGCAATTATGTTAGGGAAAATCTGCGTGGCGCGATCCCAGTTCTGATCGACGGTCAGGGTGCGGTCGCCGCCCATGAAGGTGTTGACGACCTTGACGCCCATCAGCCCCGCAGCAGTGATGACCTTTCGCAAATGGGCGATCACCTGATCACGATGGGTGGCATCAGCGTGCAGCGGGTTGGGGTAGTAACCGAGGCCAGAGATGGCGATGCCCCTGTCGGTCAGCGCCCCGACGATTTCGCCGCCCCGGGCCTTGGTCATACCATCGACATCAATATGTGAAGTTCCGGCATAACGCCGCGCTTCGCCGCCAGATGCGGGCCAGCAGGCAATTTCCATCGTGGTGAACCCCACCGAAGCGGCCCAATCGGCCAGCGTCATCAGGTCGGTGTCGGGAAACGGTGCCGTAAGAATGCCGAGTTTCATAGCTTTATCTCTTTGAGTTCAGGCGCTTGGTACATCGACCCAGCCTCCAGTTCGGGCGCTTTGCAGCACGGCATCGCAGATCAGCATCTCGTGATGGCCATCGGTGAAGCTGGCATAGGTCGAGGCAGCAGAGCGATTTCCGCGTGCCACATCGTCATAGACCTGCCGGAAAAGCGCATGGAACGTGTCGGCAAACCCTTCGACATGACCGCCGGGCAGGCTGGTGGCGGCGGCTCCTGTGGCGTTCATCAAGGATGCGTCGCGTTGCAGGATCTGGTTTGGCGCGTCACGATGGCCGATCCACAGATGGTCCGGCACCTCAGAATCCCACGCGGCAGAGGCTTTTGAGCCCGCAATGTCCCATTGCAGCGAATTCTTGCGGCCCTGATTGATCTGGCTGGTGGACATGACCGCCCGCGCGCCGTTCGGAAACCGCATCAGGATCATCGCGGCGTCGTCGGTAACGATCTGACGAGGTTCCGTGGCACCCTTGGTTGCGGAAAAGGTTTCGACCGGGCCAAGCGGCTTTTCCCGTTCGGGGATGAAGGTGGACAGTTCGGCCAAAACCGCACTTGGCCGTAACCCGGTGATGAAACTGGTCAGGTCCATCCAATGCGTGCCAATGTCACCGACAGAGCGCAATTCGCCGCCTTGATCAGCCTCTAGCCGCCAATTCCAATCGGTCGGTTTGGCCAGCCAGTCCTGATGGTAGTGGCCTGTTATGAGCCTGATATCGCCCAACTCGCCGTCCACCATCATCTGATGCGCCTGCTGGTTCAGCGGATAGAAGCGGGTGTTGTAGCAGACCGCCGCGATCTTGCCGCTGAGCAGCGCAAGTTCGACCATTTCGGCTGATTGGGCGGAGGTCATGGCAAGCGGTTTTTCGCAGACAACATGCCGTCCGGCGGCAAGAATTTGCTTAACCTGTGGGTAATGCGCGTAGTTGGGCGAGGTCACATGGACGACCTGAACGGCAGGATCCGCCAGCACTTCGTCCAGCGAGCCATAGGCGCGAGCCACGCCCAAAGCCTGAGCGCGTTCGGCACCTCGATCGGGGCTTGACCCAAGAATGCCAACCACTGGCACACCCAGACGCCGCAACGCCCCGATATGGACGGTTCCGATGAACCCTGTGCCGATAACAACGGCTCCGGTCTGCCGATAGTCGGTCATGGCTGCATCTCACGCAATGGAATAGCCCCCGTCAATGGCAAGGCAGGTGCCCGTCATGAACGCGGCTGCAGGCGAAGCGAGGAACAGAATTGGCCCTGCAATGTCGGCGGGCATCCCCCAGCGGCCCAATGGCGTGCGAAGGTTGACAGCGGCGACGTGGGCCGGGTCGGTGCGGCTGCGCGCGGACTGTTCAGTAACAATGAAGCCGGGGGCCACGGCGTTGACGCGTATTCCGTCGGCGGCCCAAGCAATGGCAAGGGATTTGGTCAGCTGGACCACTGCAGCCTTGCTGGCACCATATGCCGGGTTACGCGGGCTGCCGAACTGGGCATACATCGACGCAATGTTGATCAGCACACCTTTTGCCGCTTTCAGCTGCGGCTGGAATGCCTCTGCCGTGCGAAAGGTGCCGTGCAGGTTGACGTTCACAACCTTCTCGAAAAACGCAGGGGCCATTTCTTCACCGCGCGCGGTGATGGCGGCACAGTTGACGAGAATATCCAGCCGGGGCGTCGCAGCGGATATGGCGCGCACCGCGTCGCCGTCGGTCACATCCAGCTGGATATAGGCAAATCGTGCGCGGTCCTCGGCGGCAGGTTCAGGTTCGGCGCCGGTTATGGCGACTGTCGCACCAGCATCCTGAAACGCGCGGGCGATGGCGGCCCCGATGCCCGCCTTGCTGGCGCCCACGACAAGCACCCTGGCGTCCGAAAAATCGAAATTGCAGTTCCAAGTCATGAATTCCCCCAATGCTCATCTTTGGCCGGAGTTCGATTCGATGCAACGGATTTTTCACTTTACGGTTTTTGGATATTTCCTTTCACCGAGGTTCCCAACCTGCGCCCAAGGCTGACGATGATCGCCTGACACACAACCATCGCCGGCACTTGCGAACGGAAATGGCCAAGCCGCGCCTCTGGCACATACAGAACGTGATTTGCCAGCCCCACGACTGGGCTGAGTTCGTTGTCGGTGATCGCCAGAACCTTGCGGCCATTCTGATTGGCCAGACGCGCCGCCTGAACCGTTTCGGGGGTGTAGTCGTCAAACGTCATCACCAGCAGCACATCATCCGGCCCGACGGCGGCGATTTGCTCTGCCCGCATGGCACCCAGATTGTCGATCAGATGCGCGCGTTTGCCGATGTTGGCCAGACCGTAAAAGCAATAGGCCCCAAGGCCAAACGCCCCTCTGGCGGCAGCGATGTGGACGGCCCCGCTGCCAGCAAGTGCGGTAACGAAGGCATCCAGCTGTGCGCGATCCAGCGCCTCTTCTATCCGCAGCAGCGAGTTGACGGCGGCGTGGACAAAACCGCCGAATACCCGACCGGGGTGGTCCAGATCAGCGTCCGCGATGCCTTCGCCCCCTGCGCCATGTTCGATCATGCGGTCGGCATAGGGGCGGCGCGGGCCAAGCAGACGCTCTCGGAACACGCCCTGAAGTTCGGCAAAGCCCGCGAATCCCAGCTCTTTGGCAAAGCGGGTGATGGTGGCCGGGGGCACTTGCGCCTGTGCAGCCAAGCGGACCAGCGTGTTGATCGCAACCTCTTCAGGGTGGTTGAGCAAGAACTGCGCCACCTGCGCCAGCCGCTTGCTCAGCGTGCCCTGCCGGGCGACCAACGCCGCGCGCAGTCCTTCATAGTCGCGGATCGGTTCGGCCGTCGTGACTGACATGGTGTCAAACCAACCCCGCGACCTTTTGTTCAAAGTCGGTAACGGTCCCGCTCATCGGCACGGATATGTCGGCCAGCAAAAACACCGCCAGCCGCGCCGCCTCTGCCGCCTCGACCAATCGGCCGAGCGGCATTTTGACCGCCTCTTCGGCCAACCAACCCGGACCACGGCCCAGAATTTCACCCTGCATCCGGTGTTCGCCTTCGG
Source organism: Paracoccaceae bacterium (assembly GCA_039926325.1). Lineage (GTDB taxonomy): Bacteria > Pseudomonadota > Alphaproteobacteria > Rhodobacterales > Rhodobacteraceae > Stagnihabitans. Next base: position 4,829 of record JBDSXE010000507.1, read on the forward strand.
TTGGCACCCAGCCAAGGTTGATGGCGTTGACCCGGATGCGGTCGGCCATGTGGGCGTTTGCAGCGTTCTTGGTCATCGTGACCAAGGCCCCCTTGGTGGCGGAATAAATCGCAAGCGCGGGAATGCCGCAATGCGCGTTTACCGAGGTGATGTTGACGATCGCGCCAGCCGCTGACCTTGCACGCATATCGACAATGGCGGCTTGCATGAGGAAAAACGGAGCGCGGGTGTTTACGGCAAACAGGGCGTCCCATACCTCGGGCGAGCCATTCAGAAACGATGCTCGGGTCGTCAGCCCGGCGGCGTTCACGAGGCCATCAATGCGACCAAACCTTTGCAGCGCGGCTTGCGCGATAGCGGCGGGTGTTGCGAAGTCGGCAAGATCGGCGACAACGGTTTGCACCTGTGGGCCGAGTTCATCTTTGACTTTGGCAAGACCCGCAGCATCGCGGTCGGTCAGCAAAAGACCCCCTGCCCCGGAACTTGCCGCCTGTCGTGCAATCGCAAGGCCGATGCCACTTGCAGCACCTGTCACCACGATAATCTTGTCGGACAGGTCAACCTGCATCTGCGGATCCTAGCTGGAAACGGGGTCTCATCCCCAGTTCCGCCAAAAGCGGCGCAAGTGTCAATCCGATTGCAAGGCGGATCAATATGTCGGGCCCAGAGCTAAGCCAGCGCCCGCGCCACGGCGGCTTGCCATTTGAAAAGCACGTCGCCGCGTTCCGCTTGTCCCATCGCGGAAGTAAATGCCTGCCCCGACGCAGAAGGATCGACCGCGATGCCCATGCCGGAAAATGCCATTGCGGCGGCGCCCAGGGCACCAACCTCTGCGACATCGCTGCGTGTCACGGGGCGGTTCAGCAGATCGGCTTGCAACTGCATCAGGAAAGCGTTCGTTGATGCACCGCCATCGGCCAGCAGTCCCAATAATGGCTGCCCGCAATCCTGCTCCATCGCGGCAAACACGTCGACAATTTGACATGCAATCGCTTCAAACGTCGCGCGGGCAATGTGGGCGCGATGTGTGCCAAGCGTCAGGCCGCTGATCGCCCCGTTAGCGTGGTCATTCCAGTGAGGTGCTCCAAGCCCGGCCAGCGCGGGCACAAAGGTAACGCCGCCAGCATCGGGCACGGTCTGAGCCAGATCGGAAAGAGCCGGAACCGTCACGCCCATGATCTGCGCGGCGAAAGCGGCGGCTTGGGCGGAGACGGTGATATTGCCTTCAATCGCATAAGCCACCTTGCCGCCCTGCGACCATGCGATTGTCCCTGACAACCCGTGACGCGACAGCATCCGCTTTGGTGTCAAGGCCATCAGCGATGATCCGGTGCCATAGGTCGCCTTGACCACACCCGGCGTCCGAACGCCGTGGCCATACAACGCGGCGTGGCTGTCACCCATCATGGCGTGGATCGGAATGCCTGCGGGCAAGGCAGTGGTTGCGGCGGTATGGCCGAACAAACTGTCGGATGGCATGGGGGTAGCAAGCGCCGCTGTCGGCGCACCGAAGATATCGGCCAGCGCGACGTCCCATTCCAAGGTCGCGGTGTTGAACAACTGCGTGCGAGAGGCGTTGGAATGATCAGTTGCGAATGATGCACCCCGGGTCAGGTTCCACAACAGCCAGCTGTCAACCGTGCCAGCCCGAAGCCGACCCTGCGCCAGAAGCAGCGCCGCTTGCGGTACATGCGCCATCACCCACGCCAGTTTTCCAGCCGGAAACAAAGGGTTGATCGCCAGACCCGTCGCCGCCTCTACCGTATCGTTGTGACCGACAGCGTGCAACGCGGCAGAGGTTTCGGCGGTGCGCCGACATTGCCAGATAATCGCCGGGCAGATCGGCTGACTTGTGGCCGCATCCCAGACCACCAGTGTTTCGCGCTGATTGGCGATGGCGATGCCGGAAATGCCATGCGGTTCCTGCGCGACGATTGCGGCGATGACGGTTTGAACCGATGTCCAGATGTCCGCCGCCGATTGTTCCGCCCAACCCGGTCGGGGATAGCCTGAGGCGACCGGGGCAGCCGCTTGCGCCACGATGCGACCCGACGGTTCGACCAGCATGGCCTTGGTGTTGGTCGTGCCCTGATCAATCGCGAGGATACGAGGCGCGGACATTCAGCGTTTCCGGGCCAATGCGCGACGGGCCGCCAGGGCGATTCCGTCTGGCGTCAAACCGTTCTGCGCGAACAGCTCCTCGACCGACCCGGTGGGCTGGAAGCCGGGGAAGCCCACACGTTCTACCGGTACCGGCAGGTGCCCCGCGGTATATTCCGCGACGGCCCCACCCAGCCCGCCGCGCACAGAGGCCTCTTCCACCGTCACGATCGCGCCCGTCGCCGCCGCTTGCGAAACAGCCTCTTCGTCCAGCGGGTTGATCGTCGACATATTCAGAACGCGGGCCGAAATGCCATCAGCCGCCAGCAAATCCGCAGCTTTCGCGGCCAGATGCACGGTGGTGCCGCAGGCGATGATCGTCACGTCAGAGCCTGCGCGGACCAGTTCGGCCTGCCCGGCGCGAAACATGCGGTCAGGCAGCGCCAGATCGGGCACCGGCATCCTGCTAAGGCGAATGTACACCGGGCCCTCGTGTGCCGCCGCCCATTTGACGGCCTCGGCGGTTTCCCACGGATCGGCCGGCACGATGACCGTCAGGTGTTTCAGCACCCGCAGCCAGGCGAAATCTTCGATGGAATGATGGGTGGGGCCAAGTTCGCCATAGGCGATGCCGCTGGATTGACCGACCAGTTTCACGTTGAACCCGGCGTAGACCACATCGGCCTTGATCTGCTCCAACGCACGGCCCGTCAGGAAACACGATGCCGCCGACACGAAAGGTATTTTGCCGCCATTGGCAAGACCGGCCCCGACACCGACCATCGTTTGTTCGGCGATGCCGACGTTGATCAACCGCTCTGGAAACCGCTTCTGGAATGAGCCGAGTTTTGAAGAGCCGACCGAGTCATTGGCCACCGCCACAATGCGCGGATCAGCCTCTGCCAGCGACTCCAGTGTTTTGACCCACGCTTCGCGGCAATCGTAAAGTCCGGCTTCGGCGGGTGCTGCGTGGGCCATCAAACCAGTTCCTCCATCGCTTGCGCGAACTGCGCGGCATTGGGCACGCCGTGGTGCCAGTTGGCCTTGTTCTCCATAAAAGACACGCCCTTGCCCTTGATCGTGTTGGCGATCACGCACAGCGGCTTTTCACGCGCACCTACAGGTTTGCCCAGAACGGACAGCAGGGCTGCATGATCGTGGCCGTCGACCATCTCGACATGCCAGCCAAAGGCACGAAAGCGGTCGTCCAGTGGGTCCATCGTGATCGTATCCTCAGTGCCAGCACCTTGTTGCAACCGGTTGCGGTCGACAATGACGGTCAGGTTCGCCAGCTTGCGGTGCCCGGCCACCATCGCGGATTCCCAGTTCGACCCTTCCTGCAATTCGCCGTCGCCGGTCAGCACAAAGGTCCGGTAATCCGCGCCGTCGATCTGCCCGGCAATGGCGATGCCAAGCCCTACTGGCAGGCCATGACCCAAAGGGCCGGTGTTGGTCTCAACGCCCGGCAGATAATTGCGGTTGGGGTGGCCGTTCAGCATGGAACCGGCCTTCATGTAGGTGTCGAGCCAGCTTTCCGGGTAATAGCCCGCCGCCGCCAGCGCGGTATATAGCGCCCCCGTGGCATGGCCCTTGGACATGATAAACCGGTCACGCGTCGGCGCATTTGGCTGCGCTGGGTCAAAGCGCAGAACACCGAAATAGAGGGTGGCCATCGTGTCGATGGCAGAAAAATCACCACCTGGGTGGCCCAACTGCGCCTC
>JBDSXE010000508.1:0-3724 GCA_039926325.1 Paracoccaceae bacterium
GCGCCGCTCGCACTCGTGGCGGCGCTCGCTGCCGCAGCGTGTTCCAAGGACAAGACGGCTGATACGCTCGCACAGGATTCGTCGTTGAATCGCGATTTGCAGATGGCCAATCAGGATACAACTTCGCAGCCGGCGCTCACCGACGTTCCTGCTACCTCGACGCCAACGACTTCGGCACCCGCCGCACCGGCGCCGGTTCGCACCGCACCGCGGCCTGTCGTCAGAACGCCCGCTCCGCCTGTCGTGAGAACACCCACGCGGTCAACCCCGCGGCCGACAGCGCCTTCAGCTCCGACGACTACGGCGAGCGGCAACACAGTTACGCGTGGATCGACTGGATCGGAACGCAGATTGGGAGTAATTCCTGCCGGCTCGGAAATCAATCTCACCTCCAACTCACGCGTCTGCACCAATACGCACAGGGTCGGTCAGCGATTCAACGCGACCGTTTCAAACGCGGTTGAAGGCTCGAACGGTTCAGTAATTCCCGCCGGCGCCACTGCGACTGTAGAGATCACGGAGCTCAGCCGCAGCGAGAACGCGAACGACAAGATCAACATGGGCTTCCGCGTCGTGTCGGTAAGCTTCGGTGGAAAGACGTACCCGGTTAATGCGACGACAACGTACGCCAACATCGACCGCGTCAAGAACCAGCCGAAGAACAAGGACGTCCAAAAGGTTGTCGGCGGAGCAGTAGTCGGTGCCGTGCTCGGCCAGATTCTGGGCGGTAGCACGAAGTCGACTGTAATCGGCGCGGCGGCTGGTGCGGCGGCAGGAACCGGAGCCGCAGCAGCAACTGCGAACTACGAGGGATGCGTGCCTGATGGCGGGCGCATCACCATCACGCTCGATTCGTCGGCCCAGGTTCAAGCCTGATTTTCAACCTTCATGAAACCGCATGAACGGCTTTAACCGTTGAAGCCCGCTGAGAAAGCAAAGCGAGATCGCTGAGAAAGAATCCGCACCCGAGCATCAACTCGAGTGCGGATTTTCTTTTTTGGGTTAAACAGCGGAGCCACCCGCTGTTCTGCAGTTCCCCCATTTTTGTTTTTCTCAGCTTTCTCGCCGTTGCTTTTCTCAGCGCCTCAGCGGTTAAAGCCGTTCATGCAGTTAGTCTGTTCGGGGAGCTAGTACCCGACAGCACCGCCACCATAACCCCTCGGATCATCCATTCCCTCCCATCCGCCTTTGACACGGCGAATGGCGACGACCGATCCGCCGACGTACGACTGTCCCAGAGTCTCGTAGCCCATCGCTTTCAAGCGGCCGACTGTCACGGAATCGACTCCCTGCAGGTCGTATGTGATGACGTCAGGCAGCGCCTGGTGATGAATCCTCGGGGCACTCATCGCATCGGACAAAGTCATGTGACTGTCGAGGGTGTTGAGAATCACCTGAGCAGTGCTGGTGATGATGCGCGGCCCGCCGCGCGCTCCGAGCACCATGAACAGTTTTCCGTAGGGATCCAGCACGACAGTCGGAGTCATGGCGCTCAACGCGCGTTTGCCCGGAGCAATCGCGTTCGCCTCCGCCTGTATCAAGCCGAATTGGTTTGGCGAACCAGGCTGCGACGTAAAATCGTCCATCGTGTTGTTCAAAAAGAAACCGGCTCCATCTACCATCACGCTCGATCCATAAAGACTGTTCAGCGTCGTGGTTGTCGAAACTGCGTTGCCCATCGCATCGACGACTGAGTACTGAGTGGTCTCCGTTCCTTCGTGCGACGCTGGAGGAAGTGTCTTTGTCGGCGTTGCGCGATCGGTTCCGATTGTTGCTCTCAGCGTCGCTGCGTACGTCTTCGACGTCAGGCGCGACAGAGGAATCTTTACGTAGTCGGGATCTCCGAGCAACTCGTTGCGGTCGATGAATGCGCGCTGAAGTGCTGAGGCAAGAATGTGCCAATGCTGAACGGAGCCAAACTTCGGGAGCGTCGGGAATCCCTCGAGTATGTTGAGTGTCTCGCCGAGGGTGATGCCTCCGGACGATGACGGCGCCATCGTAATGAGGTGGTATCCGCGATACTCGGTTTGAATCGGCGTTCGCCACGCCGGGTGATATGCGGCGAGATCTGCCATCGTGATCAAGCCGCAGTTGTGCGACGCGCGCGCACGAGCCGAAACCCCCGCCGGACACTCACGCTGCATCTCGGCCACAATCAGCTCCGCAGTCTTTCCCTTGTAGAAACCGTCAGCCCCGTGCTCGGCGATTAGACGCAGCGTCGCGGCGAGTTCCGGCTGTTTCAAAATCGAACCGTACGCGATCGGCTTTCCGTCCGGAACAAAAATCCGGCCGCCTGCATACTTCGAGAGAATGGTGGCCTTGCCCGAAACCGAACGCGCAAGGGCGGAGTCGACGACAATTCCTTCGCTCGCCATTCTGATTGCAGGCTCCATCACCTTTGCGAGCGGCATCGAGCCGTACTTCGCCAATGCCGCGAGGAGGCCGCCCACTGCCCCCGGAACCCCTGACGCGGACCGGCCCTGTACGCCGCCGTTCATCAGCCGGCCGGTAGAGTCGATGTACATCTCCCTGAACGCTGCAGCGGGAGCCATCTCGCGATAATCCAGAGCTGCCGTCCGTCCGTCAGCCATGCGGATCACCATGTATCCGCCACCGCCGATGTTGCCGGCTTCCGGATACGCCACCGTGAGCGCGAAACCAGTCGCGACTGCGGCGTCGACTGCGTTGCCACCAGCTTTGAGAATCTCGGCGCCTGCGGCCGCGGCAGCACGACTGCTGCTGGCGACCATCGCGTGCTCGGCAAATTGCGCCGGGCGGCCAGCGGGATACTTCCACCCGTTGGGAAAATCAGCTTTGACAGTTGGTATTTCTGCTGACTGACCAGCCGCAGCAGCTGCGGGGGTCTGACTTGTGACGACAGGCGCCGACGAACAGGCGCCGAGTAAAAGAAGGAGACCTGTCCGCTGCACCGTTCGAATCTTCACATGACCTCGCGCCAGGGCGCCTATTTTTTCCGCTTTGGTGTCCGGTTCCCGAATCCGTAGCGAACGTTCAGCCTGATCGCTCTCAGCCTGAGTGAATTGCTCTGTTCGCTAGTCAATCCGGTGCGCTCGTGCAGCGCATAACCAAAGTCCTGCACGACACTGACCTGAGCCGTCGGATTGATACTGTATCCGAATCCGTAGCCGAACGTGAAATACGGATCGATGTTTCCGCCGGTTGGCGCAAGGGGCGAAGAGTCGCTGTCGCGCTTCAGGTTTCGATATGCGAGCGCTCCCGCCGACGCCTCGAGCACCTGGTGAAGGCCAGGTCCACCACCAGCGTGGAATGATGCTCCGAGCGAAATCATGTCGAGGTGGGCTGCGCATTGTGCACAGCTATTCGTTCCACCCGGCCCCACATATGTGAATGGGACGTGCATGTACGTCGTGACAGCCCCGACGGAAATGTGTGACTGGCCATTCAGCTCCCTCTCGGCTGCCAGTCGGAACTGTAGATCGGTCGCCTCACCAAGCCTCCACTCACTACCGGTCACTCCGTCTGCCACCGTGTTGCCATTGAAGAGTCCGACACTCGCACTCACCCAGCTTTGAGGTTGGGGTGGTGCCGGCGCGCGCCGTCGAACCTGCGCTCCGCCAACGGAAGCAACGCTCAAGAGAAAAACCACAGGAAGTATTCGTTTCACTATTGCTCCGATTGTCTTGCGGGTCGCGAGAAGCGCCCGGTAGCTTTGGGACGTGCAACATCACGACATGAGCGCATG
>JBDSXE010000509.1:0-4873 GCA_039926325.1 Paracoccaceae bacterium
ACGTCAGTGATCGTGACGGCGTTTTGATAGTAGCGGGTCACGTCGTGGCCGATGCCGATGGCAATGAGCTCCACCGCTTTGCGTCGCTGTACCATCGCAATCACATCGCGCAGGTGTTTTTCAAGGAAATTCGCGGGATTGACCGACAGCGTTGAGTCGTCGACCGGCGCGCCGTCAGAAATAACCATCAACACTTTGCGCGCCTCTGGCCGGTGCTGAAGGCGGCGGTGCGCCCATTCCAGAGCCTCGCCGTCGATATTTTCCTTCAGTAGCCCCTCTTTCATCATCAGCCCAAGATTAGGCCGAACGCGGCGCCACGGTGCATCGGCGGATTTATAGATGATATGGCGCAAATCGTTCAGCCGCCCCGGTGCCTGCGGACGCCCCTGTGCCAACCAGCGTTCACGCGCCTGCCCGCCCTTCCAGGCGCGGGTGGTGAAGCCAAGGATTTCGACCTTGACAGAACAGCGCTCCAGCGTTCGCGCCAGCACGTCGGCGCAGATCGCGGCGATGGAAATTGGACTGCCGCGCATCGAACCGGAATTGTCCAGAAGTAGCGTCACACAAGTGTCGCGGAACTCGGTGTCCTTTTCCTTCTTGAAGCTGAGGGGAGTGGTCGGATTCGCGACGACCCGCGCCAGACGCCCGGCATCCAGTGTTCCCTCTTCCAGATCAAAGTCCCATGACCGGTTCTGCTGCGCCTGCAAGCGACGCTGCAGCTTGTTGGCAAGGCGGCTGACGGCACCTTTCAGCGGCTCTAGCTGCTGATCCAGGTAGGCGCGCAGGCGTTCCAGTTCGGCAGGTTCGGCAAGTTCCTCTGCCTTGATTTCCTCATCAAAGTCAGTGGTATAGACGTTGTAGTTCGGGTCGGCCGCCGAATGCGGCGCAGGCGGTGGGGGTTCAAGCGGGGCCTCGCCTTCAGGAAGTTCAGCCTCGTCGCCCTGCTCCATATCGGCAGAGTCTTCCATCGTGACTTGAGCCTGACTCTGATCCTGCTGGTCGTCCTGTGTTTGTTCGGGGCTGGCCTCGGTTTCGTCGGATTCGCTTTCGTCCTGACCGTCCGAGTCCGGGTTGTCCTGATCTTCCTCGGCGTCGCCCGTCTCTTCATCATCCTGACGGTCTGGATCGTCACCCAACTGGTCGCCATAGCCAAGATCGGCGATCATTTTCCGCGCAAGGCGGGCAAATGCCGATTGATCTGCAAGCACATGGTCAAGATTTTGCAATGTACTCGCCGCGTGTTCTTCGATGAACCCGCGCCACAGCTCCATCACGTTGGCGGCGGCTTTGGGCATGGGGCGTCCGGTGGCAAGGTGGCGCACCAGATAGCCCGCAGCGACCGGCAAGGGCGCCTCTGCAGAGTTGGTGATTGATCCGTAACCCTTGCGTTCAGCCTCGTTCGCGATCTTGGCGTCGATGTTTCCAGCCGTGCCCGGCATTGCGCGCGCGCCGACGGCCTCGCACCGTGCTGTTTCCATCGCGTCGTAAATCTCGCGTGCCAAGGGGCCGGTGGGGGCGTATTTGGCCGAAACCTTGTCATCGTGGTAGCGCCGCTTCAGCGCAAAGGCATCCGCCGTGCCGCGCGTCAACAGCACCTCGTCGCGGGTCATGCGGCGCGAAACTTGTGGCAGGCGCATGCCTTCTTTGTTCATCCCCGCCGGATCGACCGAAAAGGTTACCGTCATGTCGGGATCATCCGCCATTGTGCGCGTCGCATCTGCGAGCGCCTTTTTGAACGGATCTGCGGGGTTGTCGGTGGGCTTTGTCATGGCCCAGATAAACCACCCGCGCCGATCCAGAGCAAGAGCAGGACGGTGAAAACTTGGGTAATTGGTCAAGGTGCGTGGCCGCACATAAGGCGCGCGCCGATACCGAATTGCTGCAGCGATGCAAAGGGCGCATCTCGTCTGCATTGAGATTAGTCCACCTGACATGAATGGAATGTGAAAATGACTGCCCTCCCGAATCTACCGAAAATTGCTCTGATCATCGGCTCGACCCGTGCCACCCGCTTTGCTGACATTCCGGCGCAATGGATGCTGGCGCAGGCGCAAGCCCGCACCGACATGACCGTCGAGCTGGTTGATCTGCGCGACTTTGACCTGCCGATGTTCAACGAAATGGCGTCGAATATGTGGATGCCTTCGGCTGACACCCGTGCCGTTGCTTGGCAAAAGAAAATGGGCGAGTTCGACGGCTACATTTTCGTCGTTGCCGAATACAACCGCTCGATCACTGGCGCGCTGAAAAACGCACTGGATCAAGCCTATGTCGAGTGGATGCACAAGCCGATGGCGGCGATTGCCTATGGTTCAGTCGGTGGCACCCGTGCATTGGAGCATCTGCGTAACATCGCCGTGGAACTGCAAATGGTCCCGGTCCGCAATGCTGTTCATGTCGGCATGGCCGACTTCTTCAAGATCCATCCCGGCATGGGCGGTTCGGGCAAAATGGCCGACATCGAAGCGAATATCCTGCCGGCAGCCAAAGCCACGCTGGATGATCTGGTCTGGTGGGCGAACGCCACGATGGATGCGCGCGACGCGGGGCTGGCTGAAGCTGCATAAGCGAAACAGGCAGGGTGCGCGTTGAGCGCGCACCCTGTATTCCGGCATTGAAGTTCAGACTTGCGCGTTGGTTATTTCATCGCGAGGCTTGCGGCGCTTTCCGGCAGTTCTTCGGCAAAACACCGCTGGTAAAACTCGGCCACAGTGCTGCGTTCCAGTTCGTCGCATTTGTTCAGGAACGTCAGGCGAAACGCGTAGCCGACATTGCGGAAAATCTCAGAGTTTTGCGCCCAGTTCAGCACAGTACGCGGTGACATAACGGTCGACAAATCGCCGTTCATGAAGGCGGTACGGGTCAGATCGGCAACAGTGACCATCTGGCCGATCACCTTGCGGCCCTTGTCGGTGTTGTAATGCGGGCTTTTGGCCAGGACGATGGCAGCTTCAGCGTCATGCGACAGGTAATTCAGCGTGGCGACCAACGACCAGCGGTCCATCTGGGCCTGATTGATCTGCTGCACGCCGTGGTAAAGGCCGGTGGTATCACCCAAGCCGACGGTGTTTGACGTGGCGAACAAACGGAACGACGGGTGCGGGGTGATGATTTCGTTCTGATCCAAGAGGGTCAGCTTGCCGTCATGTTCCAGAACGCGCTGGATCACGAACATGACGTCGGGTCGGCCTGCATCATATTCATCGAACACGATCGCGACAGGATTTCGCAGCGCCCATGGCAGGATTCCTTCGTGAAATTCCGTCACCTGCTTGCCGTCGCGCAGCTTGATCGCGTCCTTGCCGATCAGGTCGATCCGGCTGATGTGGCTGTCTAGGTTGACCCGCACGCATGGCCATTTCAGCGCGGCCGCAACCTGTTCGATGTGGGTGGATTTGCCCGTGCCGTGATAACCTTGGATCATCACCCGGCGGTTATAGGCAAAGCCGGCCAAGATGGCCAAAGTCGTATCGGGATCGAATTTGTAGGTCGGATCGACCGCAGGCACCCGGTCAGTTGCCTCGGCAAAACCCTTGACCTTCATCTCTGTGTCGATGCCGAACACCTCGCGGACCGAGATTTCTTCAGTAGGTTTTGCGACCGTATCCAGCATAGCAACCGTTCCATATGATTGTGCAGGCAGGCTGCGCGCCAAGCCATTTCCTGGACCTGTTTGGAGCATATCGGCGGTGGCTGCAAGAGGCGGACCTGCCGTAGTCTCTGCGCGAACCAAGCGCAGTGGACAGGACAGGACCGCATCGGTAACCATTGGCGGACCGCATTGGAGCTTTGCCACTTGCCCGAGAACTCACCTTTGACCCCGTCCGGTTTTACCATAGCCGCAACGGCAACCTTGCAGCGTTTGGCAGCGGAACCGCCAGATATCCGCAACCTGACGGCAGCATTGCGGCATCTGGCAAAGTGGCGGGCAGAATTGGTCGCCAATACCATAATCGCGCAGTCAGGTACGGTGATATTGTCGGGGCCTTTCAGGGGGATGGAGTATGGTGTTGCGGCATCCGAAGGCTCGCGTGCGGCACGGCTTTTGGGATGTTACGAGGCAAGTCTTGCCCCGATTATCGAGGAAATAATCCGTCGCGCCTATCCAGTGGTGGTCGATATTGGCTGCGCGGAAGGTTATTACGCCGTGGGTCTGGCACGCCGGATGCCCACTTCGCGCATTCTGGCCCGTGACGAAAATCCCAAGGCGCAGGTGCTGTGCACAGAACTGGCTGCCCGCAATGGCGTTGCGGATCGGGTCGAGGTCGGGGGTCGCATGAGCCATGCCGATTTCGCGATCTGCACGGTACAGCGCACCTTGGTCCTCTGCGACATCGAGGGGGCCGAGGCCGAACTGATGGACCCAGTTGCAGCACCGGGCCTGATAGCTGCCGACATACTGGTGGAGGCACATGACGTGATGCGACCGGGCCTTGCGGATATCATCGCCAGCCGCTTTGCGACCACCCATGACATCACAAGATTGGGCCGTGAAATCAGGGGTAATTTGCCGGACTGGATGGAAAGCCTGAGCGATCTGGACCGTCTGTTGGCCCTGTGGGAATGGCGGGCCGGGCCGACGCCGTGGCTGTGGATGCAGCGCAAATGACCAAGGCCAACGCTGCGATATTCTACGCCTCTGACGGCTACTCCCCTTCGACCAGAGGGATAAATGGCCGACGCGTGGCGGGGGAAAGTTTCCTGAAAGGCTATCTGCGCCATGCCGAGGTCGAGGAGTTTGTCATCCTCGCCAAATCCAACAACGAAGCGGCCGAGGTCGAGGCTTTGCGCGCCGCACTTAGACCAGACAAGCCGTTGCGGCCCGTTGGTCTGGTGCGGCCTGACTCGATTACACCGCTGACAAACTTGTTCT
>JBDSXE010000510.1:0-3495 GCA_039926325.1 Paracoccaceae bacterium
GGCCTTCGTCAAGCAGCCCGCGCCTGCCGCACCATCGACACCGTATAAATCCCCAACGCCGCCCAGATCATCGGAAACGCGACCATCTGTGCCCGTCCGAACGGCTCGCCAAAGGCGAACACCGCCGTCAAAAATATCATCGTCGGCGCGATATACTGCATGATCCCGATCGTCGACAGCCGCAGCAACTTGGCCCCGTTGGCATAGATCATCAGTGGCAGCGCCGTCACCAACCCGCAGCACAGCAGCAGCACGGTGTCGCGCATGTCACCCATCATGAAATGCCCCGTCCCCTGCACCCCTAGCCAGCCGACATACCCCAACGCCGGCACCAAAAGGATCAATATCTCCAGCAAAAACCCCTGGTTTGGCCCGATCGGCAGCGATTTCTTTAGATAGGCGTAGATGCCCCACGTCACCGTCAGCCCCAGTGCGACCCAAGGCAGCTTGCCCGCCTCCACCGTCAGTATCCCAACCGCCAACGCCGCCAGCGCAATCGCCAGTTTCTGCGCCAATGACAGCCGCTCACCCAGCAGAACCGCCCCCAGAAACACGCTGAACAACGGGTTGATGTAATAGCCCAGCGCCGCATCCAGCGCATGGCCCGCCCCAATCGACCAGACGTAAATCCCCCAGTTGACCGAGATCAGCACCGCCGTCGCCGCCCCCATCATCAGCATGCGCGGCGTCCGCAGCGCCACCGCAATGTCCCCCAACCGCCCCAGATACCACAGCACCAGAACCGCAATCGGCACCGACCAGATCACCCGGTGCGCGATCACCTCGGCGGGCGAGATATGCGCCACCGCCTTCATGAAAAACGGCAAGAACCCCCACAGCAGATATGCCGTCAAGGCAAAGCCGAAGCCGCGCAAACTGTCTTCATTCTTCAGGGGCACATCGCTCATGCCCCCTCCTAAATCCATGCCCGCCAAACCGCCACGCCAAACTTGTGCCCAATACAAACCGGAGTTTTCGAAAATTCCGTCCCGATTTCTAAAAAGAAACCGCCTACCGCCGCGCCAGATATCCCTTCGTAAACGCGCCATACCCGTCCGCCGTCACCCGCAACTCGCCCTTCATCAACCCGTGCAGCGCGGGCAGCTGATGAAACGGCACGCTTGGCATCACATGATGCTCGACATGATAGGGCATGTTCCACGCCAGAAACCGCACCACCATCGTCGTGAAGGTCGTCCGCGTGTTCTCGAACATATTGGCGACGCGCGGACAGTCGCCATGCTCCGCCAGCAGATACACCCGCAAGAACGGCTGGCCCAGAAGCACCGGCAGCAACCACACCCAGAACAACACCGGCGTCACCAGCAGAGATGCCACAACCACCGCATACCCCACCGCCATCCACCGCGCCTCTACCACAATCCGCCCGACCGCCCCGCTTGGCAGATACTCGCCCTCCGCCTGTCCGCGCACCAACGCCACCATCAGCCGCGCCTCGGACACCCAATACGGCACTCCCGTCACATGCCACACCCAAGCCCGCCAATTCGCAGGCTTCCCGCCCTCCAGTTCGGGGTCGCGCCCCTCGATATTCGTCCAGCGATGATGGGCGAGGTGAAAGTACCGAAACCACTCGAACGGCAGCACAATCAAAAACCCGCAGACCCGCCCGACCCACTCATTCAGCCGCTCGCTCGCAAACGGCGTCTTGTGCGTCGCCTCATGCTCCAGCGTGAACAGCGCGGTGATCAGCACCCCCTGCACCGGCAACATCGCCCACCACAGCGGCAGGCCAAGTCCGATCCACAGACCCACGGCCAAAATCGCCCCGCCGTGCCCGAGCAGATGCCACAACCCCGCCACATCCGACCGCGCGGTCAGCCGCGCCCGCGCATCACCATCAAGGCTTGTCAGAAACTGCCGGTGGTCCATTCCAGTTCTCCTCGCACGTCACCCAATCAGCACCGGCCGCTCTACTGCATCCCTGTAACAGCCCTCTGGCTGGTGCTCCGACGCACCCTCAACCCGGCCATTCCGTCCCTCAGCGAATTTCATCTTTTCCCAAATATCCCCGCCGGAGGCGCACCGTCCCGTCACCACACCGCGTCAGAACCGCCAGTGCGCGGTATGAACAGATGGTCAACGTTCCATCAAATATACATATATTACAATGACTTACCAATAGTTTCACGCGTGAAACTACTCCCTCCGCAACTCAAACCCCGGCTCCGCCAGCTCAAACCCCTCAAACCGAAACCCCGGCGAAACCGTGCAGCTGACCAGCGACCACTCCCCGGTCGAAACAGCCGCCTGCCAATATCCGGCAGGCACCACCACCTGAACCTTCTCCCCCGCCAGCACCGCCGGTCCCAGCCTGAAATCCCACGCCACAGTTTCGCCCATCGACAAAATCAGCGGCGCTCCGGCATGGAAAAGCCAGACCTCATCCGCATCGACCCGGTGCCAATGCGACCGCTCCCCCGCCTTCAGCAGGAAAAGGATCGCCGTCCCACATGCCCGCCCGCCAACGACCGGCCCCGCCCAGGTCTGCCGATACCAGCCCCCTTCAGGGTGCCGCTCCAACGCCAGCCGCTGAATGATCCGGTCCGCTTCCATCGCCAAAACCTGCCACGCCCCTTTCGCCCCCGCAACCCTCGTGCCATCCTGCACCCCATGCAGCCCCATATCGCCATCATCGGCGCCGGCGTGATCGGCGCTTCCATTGCCCGCCACCTCGCGCCAAATGCCCGCGTAACCGTGCTGGAAGCCACGCTTCCCGCCGCTGAGGCGAGTTCCAAAGGCTTCGGCTGGATCAACGCCAGCTTCACCGAAACCCCGGCCTATTTCCGCCTGCGACTGGAAGCCATCGCCGCCCACCACCGCCTCGAAGCCCAAATCCGCCCCATCGCCCAATGGGGTGGTGCCCTGTGGTGGGAAGATCAAGGTGCCGCGTTCGACCACCACCACCAGACCATGACCGCGCAAGGCTACCCGCTCACCCTTCTCACCCGCGACCAGATCACCGCGTTGGAGCCCAACCTCGCCAATCCGCCTGACCGCTGCCTGCTCGCCCCGCTCGAAGGTGCCGCCGACGGCCCCGCCCTTACGCAAGCCTTGCTGAACCACCCCAACATCACCCTGCGCCTCGGCAGTCCCGTTACGGGCCTGACCCGCACTGCCAATCGCGTCACCGGCATCGAAACCACCAATGGCCCCCTTGCCGCCGACGCCGTCCTGATCGCCGCCGGAGCGGCCTCCCCCACTCTCCTGAAACCGCTTGGCCTCCATCTGACCATTGACCAAATCCCGGGCCTGATCCTCCACACGCGCCCCACCACGCCTCAGGTAAGCCACCTGATCCTCGCTGATGACGTCCACTTTCGACAGGACCGAACCGGGCGCATCATCGCTGGCGAAAAATTCTACGGCGGCGGCCCAAACGCTGACCGCATCGTCACGGCACCAGACGCCCTCGCCGTCGAGGTCATGGATCACCTGCGCGCCCGACTGCCAAACGCTGACCTCCAGCTAGAA
>JBDSXE010000511.1:0-6965 GCA_039926325.1 Paracoccaceae bacterium
AGGCCACCAATGTCGACTCGGCGGCCAAGGCGTTGCAGGCGTTCCCGAAGATCCGCTGGATTGCCGGTGGTCTGGGTAAGGAGGGCGGGATTGGCGGGCTGCTGCCATTCGTAGGTTCGGTTCAGAAAGCCTATCTGATCGGGCATTCCGCCCGCGATTTCGCGCTGGAGTTGGGGGATACTCCGCATGAAATCTGCGAGACGATGGAGCGGGCTTTGACTGCCGCGGCGGGGGACGCGCAACCCGGCGAGGTGGTGCTGCTGGCGCCTGCTGCGGCGTCGTTCGATCAGTATCCTGACTTTGAAAAGCGGGGCGAAGATTTTACGGCGCGGGTCAAGGCGTTGATCTCGGGGTAGTGTCCAGATATGGACAAATATGTTTATGTAGCAAAATCAGTGTTGTATGTGGCGGCGTTTACCGAATTTTAACTTGGATTGCACTTGATCTGAAACGCCACTCATCAATCCTGTTGGCCTTTCTTTGCTGGCCCAAACGACGATAGCCCGCACGCGCTTGATGAGTGGCGACCCTTGCTGGCCAAACTCATAAGGCCGCGAAATAGCCACGTTTTCGCTAGTCATTGCGGCAGAATTTCGCTAATCTTCACCGCAGATCCGGGGCAAACCCGGACGGATCGGCAGTACGGGCAGAACAGGCGGTATTCGATGACAGAGATGGTCTTTGGCACCATGCCCTCACGGGCAAGGGAGCCGGTGTTGCCGCGCTGGTGGCGCACGATCGACAAATGGTCGCTGACCGCCATCCTGATCCTGTTCGGCATTGGCATGCTGCTTGGTCTTGCCGCCTCGGTTCCACTCGCCAGCCGCAACGGGCTTCCGCCGTTCTACTATGTCCAGCGCGAGGCGTTCTTTGGCGCGATTGCGATGGCGGTGATGTTCGGCTGTTCGATGCTGTCGCCCGGTATGATCCGTCGTATTGGCGTCTTGGGCTTTGCGCTGGCGTTCTTCGCGCTGATCCTGTTGCCCATGTTCGGCACCGATTTCGGCAAGGGTGCCATTCGCTGGTTCTCATTCGGCTTTGCGTCAATCCAGCCGTCAGAGTTTCTGAAACCCGGCTTCATCATCGTTACCGCCTGGCTGATGGCCGCCAGTGCGGAGGTGAACGGCCCGCCCGGCAAAACCATTTCCGCTGTCCTGACCGTGGTGATCGTCGGCTTTCTGGCGATGCAGCCCGACTTTGGCCAGTCGATGCTGATCCTGTTCGGCTGGGGTGTGATCTATTTCATCGGCGGCGCGCCAATGCTGCTGATTGGCGCGGTTCTGGGCCTGATCACGATGGGCGGCACATTCGCCTACAGCCACTCTGAACACTTCGCCCGCCGCATCGACGGCTTTCTGAATGCCGACGTCGATCCACGCAGCCAGATCGGCTATGCGACCAACGCCATTCAGGAGGGCGGATTCTTCGGTGTCGGCGTGGGGCAGGGGCAGGTCAAATGGACGCTGCCGGACGCCCATACCGATTTCATCATAGCCGTCGCGGCAGAGGAATACGGGTTCATTCTGGTTCTGATCATCATCGCCCTGTATTGCACAATCGTCGTCCGCAGCCTGTTTCGGCTAATGCGCGAACGTGATCCGTTCGTCCGGCTGGCGGGCACCGGGCTGGCCTGCATCTTTGGCGTTCAGGCCATGATCAACATCGGCGTCGCGGTGCGCCTGTTGCCCGCCAAAGGCATGACGCTTCCGTTCGTCAGCTATGGCGGATCATCGGTAATCGCCGCCGGGATCACGGTGGGAATGCTACTGGCGCTGACCCGGACCCGGCCGCAAGGCGAAATCGGCGATATTTTCAAGCGGGGACGGTGATGCCGCTACTGCTTATCGCGGCGGGCGGTACCGGGGGGCATATGTTCCCGGCGCAGGCGCTGGCAGAGGCGATGGTGGCCAAAGGCTGGCGCGTGCGCCTGTCCACCGACGCCCGTGGCGCGCGCTATGCGGGCGGCTTTCCGCAAGAGGTGACAGTGGTGCAGGTATCCTCTGCCACCTTCGCGCGTGGCGGGATCTTCAGCAAAATCTTCGTCCCGTTCCGCATTGCTGCTGGAGTAGGGGGTGCGGTCTGGAAGCTGTGGCGTGACAAGCCCACCGTCGTTGTCGGTTTCGGCGGCTATCCGACCATTCCTGCGTTGTCGGCGGCGGTATTTCTGGGTCTGCCCCGGATGATCCACGAACAAAACGGTGTGCTCGGGCGGGTCAACCGGCTGTTCGCGACCCGTGTCGACAAAATCGCCTGCGGTACTTGGCCCACCACATTGCCGGACGGCATCACGGGCGAAGCGGTCGGCAATCCGGTCCGTCAAGCTGTCCTTGACCGGGCCGGTGCGGGATACATTCCTCCCGGCGATTATCCGATGAGCGTTGTGGTGATCGGCGGCTCGCAAGGTGCCCGCATTCTGTCTGACGTGGTGCCCGTCGCGATGGCCAGCCTGCCCGACGACCTGCGCCAACGTCTGCGTGTCGCCCATCAGGCCCGGGCCGAGGATCAGGCCCGCGTGATTGCCGCCTATGCCGCCGCCGGGATCACCGCCGAGGTTGAGCCGTTCTTTGCCGACATTCCGCGCCGCCTTAGTGAAGCGCAGCTTGTGATCTCGCGCTCTGGTGCGTCGTCGGTTGCTGACATTTCGGTGATCGGCCGCCCCAGTATCCTGATCCCGTTCGCCGCAGCTACGGGGGACCATCAGACCGCCAATGCACGCGGGCTGGTTGACAGCGGGGCGGCCGTCCTGATGCCCGAAGCCGGGCTTGGCACCGCGACGCTTGCCGCGCAAATAACCGCCATTCTGACCGCGCCAGAAAAAGCCGAACAGATGGCCGCTGCCGCTTTGGCGCAGGGCCGTCCAGATGCGACAATACGTCTGGCTTCGCTGGTCGAGGCCATTGCCACGAAGGATACCCCATGAACGCAGCCACAAAACTGCCGATGGAGCTTGGCCCGATCCATTTCGTCGGTATCGGCGGCATCGGCATGTCCGGGATTGCCGAAGTTCTGATGACGCTTGGCTACACCGTCCAGGGTTCCGACGCCCGTGCCAGCAAGATCACCGACCGACTGATCAAACTGGGAGCGAGGTTTTTCGAAGGGCAAAGTGCCGAAAACATCGGTGACGCTGCCGTGGTCGTGATTTCCTCTGCCATCAAAAAGGGCAACCCCGAACTGGAAGAGGCACGCCTTCGCAAGCTGCCGGTTGTGCGCCGCGCCGAAATGCTGGCGGAACTGATGCGGATGCGGTCGAACATCGCCGTCGCGGGCACCCACGGCAAGACAACGACCACCACGATGGTCGCAACCCTCTTGGACAAAGGCGGTTTCGATCCCACCGTCATCAATGGCGGCGTCATCCACGCCTACGGTTCCAACGCCCGCGCTGGTGCCGGCGAGTGGATGGTGGTCGAGGCGGACGAAAGCGATGGGTCGTTTAACCGCTTGCCCGCCACGATCGCGATCGTCACCAACATCGACCCCGAACACATGGAGCACTGGGGCACGTTCGATGCGTTGCGTAAGGGATTTTACGATTTCGTCTCGAACATCCCGTTCTACGGCCTTGCGGTGTGCTGCACCGATCATCCCGAAGTTCAGGCGCTGGTCGGTCGCATCACCGACCGCCGCATCGTCACCTTCGGCTTTAACGCGCAGGCTGATGTGCGTGCGGTGAACCTGACCTATGATGCCGGGGTCGCCCATTTCGACGTGTTGCTGCAAGGCGAAGGGCAGGGGCAACAGATCGACGATCTGACACTGCCGATGCCGGGAAATCACAACGTCTCCAATGCTTTGGCGGCTATTGTCGTTGCCCGCCATCTGGGGATGAAGCGCACCGAGATCCGTGAGGCGCTGGCTGGTTTCGCTGGCGTCAACCGCCGCTTCACCAAGGTCGCAGAGGTGAACGGCGTCACGATCATCGACGACTACGGCCATCACCCGGTTGAAATCGCGGCCGTCCTGAAAGCCGCGCGGCAGGCGACCAAAGGCCGCGTGATCGCCGTCCATCAGCCGCACCGCTACAGCCGCCTGCACAACCTGTTCGAGGATTTCTGCACCTGCTTTAACGAAGCGGACGTGGTTGCCATCGCAGAGGTTTATGCGGCGGGCGAAGACCCGATCCCCGGCGCGTCGCGCGACGATCTGGTCGCGGGGCTGATTGCCCACGGCCACCGCCACGCCCGCGCGCTACTGGACGAGGCGGATTTGGCGCGACTGGTCAAGGAACAGGCGCGGCCCGGTGACATGGTTGTATGCCTTGGGGCGGGCTCGATTTCGGCTTGGGCCAATGCGTTGCCAGCCCGGTTGATGGGGCAGGCGGCATGAGCTGGTCGCTGATCGTAGGCGCTCTTTGGGTCATTGCCGTCGCCATCACCGCCGCGCTGCCGATGCGCCTGCAAAAGTTTCCCGGCCTGCCCCTGCTGATCGCGGCACCGTTCTTGCTGGTCTGGATCGGCTGGACCTACGGTTGGTTCTGGGTTGCCATCGGGACATTCGCGTTCCTGTCCATGTTCCGCCGCCCGATCAACTACCTGACGCGCAAGGCACTTGGCCTGCAACTGCCCGAATTGCCCCCCGAACTGCGCCCCAAAATGAACCCGGACCCCAAGCCATGATCTGGCCCATGATCGCGGGCCTGCTATGGCTCATCGCTGCAAACGTCATTGCGATGTTCCCCAGTCGCGACCATCACTGGCGCAATGCTTACGGCCTGATCGCGGTCGGCATTCCGATACTGGGTTGGATTACCTGGATCAATGGCCCGTTGCTTGGGCTGCTGTTTCTGGCTGGCGGGGCGAGCATTTTGCGTTGGCCGGTATACTTCCTGTGGAGATGGGCGCGGGGGTTGGTCGGAAAAGGGCAGGCGCGGTGACACTTCCAGAGGTGCGTGGCACCCTCACCCCCAACCGTCCGTTGTCGGACCTGACGTGGCTGCGGGTTGGCGGCCCTGCGGACTGGCTGTTTCAGCCAGCCGATGAAGCGGACCTTGCACAGTTTCTGAGCGCTTTGGACCCCGCGGTCCCGGTTTTCCCCATCGGCGTCGGGTCGAACCTGATCGTGCGGGATGGCGGTATCAGGGCGGTGGTGATCCGGCTGGGGCGCGGGTTCAACGCCATTGAAACCCACGCGGGCAAGGTGGTTGCCGGGGCTGCCGCACTTGATGCCCACGTTGCCCGCAAGGCGGCAGAGGCCGGGCTGGACCTGACGTTCCTGCGGACCATCCCCGGTTCCATCGGCGGTGCAGTTCGGATGAACGCGGGGTGCTACGGTTCCTATACCGCCGATCACCTGGTCGAAATCCGCGTTGTCACTAGGGTGGGTGAGGTCAGGATCATCCCAACAGCCGACCTGCACCTGTCCTATCGTCAATCGCAGTTGCCAGAAGGCTGGGTGATCACCCAGGCCACCTTCCGGGCGGGTCAGGGCGATCCCGCCGCACTTGACGCCCGAATGGCAGATCAGATCGCCAGACGCGATGCCAGCCAACCGACCAAAGCCCGCTCTGCCGGTAGCACGTTCCGCAATCCCGTCGGCTATTCCTCCACCGGACGGGCCGATGACACCCACGATCTGAAGGCGTGGAAGGTCATCGACGACGCCGGAATGCGTGGGGCCAAACTGGGTGGCGCGCAAATGTCGCCTATGCATTCCAATTTTCTGATCAATGCCGATAGGGCCTCTGCCGCCGATCTGGAAAATCTGGGCGAGGAAGTGCGAAAAAGGGTTTTCCAAACCAGCGGCATCGCGTTAGAGTGGGAAATCATGCGCGTCGGCGAACCGGCGGCAAAATAACAACAATAACCGGCACTAGACCGGGTGAGGCAGTGATGGTGGGCAAGTCCGGTAGGGCAGGCTCCCGTGTGGCAGTACTGATGGGTGGCTTTTCCGCAGAGCGGGAAGTTTCCTTGTCATCTGGGCGTGAATGCGCCAATGCCCTACGGGTGGCTGGATATGACGTGGTCGAGCTTGATGCTGGCCATGACATTGCCGCACGGCTGGCCGACATAAAGCCCGACAGCGTTTTCAATGCCTTGCACGGTCGGTGGGGTGAGGACGGCTGCGTTCAGGGGCTGTTGGAATGGCTGCGGATACCCTATTCTCACTCTGGCGTTCTCGCCTCCGCACTGGCAATGGACAAGGCCAAGGCCAAGGCCGCCTATGCCGCCGCTGGTCTGCCGACCGTCACTTCCGTCCTGCGCTGCCGTGAGGAGGTCGAGGCGGATCACGTCCTGCCACCGCCCTATGTGGTCAAGCCGAACAACGAAGGCTCGTCAGTCGGGGTCTATATCGTCCACCCCGGATCGAACGCGCCCCGCTTGGCTGCCACAATGCCCGAAATCGTCATGGTCGAAACCTATGCGCCGGGACGCGAACTGACCACGGCGGTTCTGGGCGACCGTGCGCTGGCAGTGACCGATATCATCACCGACGGCTGGTATGACTATGACGCCAAATACAAAACCGGCGGATCGCGTCACGAGATCCCGGCGAATGTCCCGCAAGTGATTGCTGACGCCTGCCTTGATTATGCCCTGCGCGCCCATCAGGCGCTGGGGTGCCGGGGCCTAAGCCGCACCGATTTCCGCTGGGACGAGGCGCGCGGATTGGACGGGTTGATCTTGTTGGAAACCAACACCCAGCCCGGCATGACGCCGACCTCGCTTGCGCCCGAACAGGCGGCGTTTTGCGGCATCAGCTTTCCCGAACTTTGCGCCTGGATCGTGGAGGATGCGTCATGCAATCGTTAGGCCGCGCCTTGCCCCTGCGCCGCGATCCGGCACCCAGTCGGTGGGCCTACCGGATGCAGCGCCTGTGGCTGACGCCCTTGTTTCGCGTCACCATGCGGGTTGGGCTGCCCGCTTTCCTGATCACGCTGGCTGTAGGGATTTACCTGTCGGATCAGGCCCGTCGCGACGCATTTGCCGAGAACTTTACCGAGATCAAGGTCAAGGTCGAACAGC
>JBDSXE010000512.1:0-9599 GCA_039926325.1 Paracoccaceae bacterium
CGCTGGTACTGATGAGGCGCCGGGTGAGTTGATCTTGTGGAACGGGCGATCCTACAAATCCTATCGTGGCATGGGGTCGTTGGGGGCGATGGCGCGCGGGTCGGCGGATCGGTACTTCCAAAAGGACGCCGCCAGCGACAAGCTGGTGCCGGAGGGGATCGAGGGGCAGGTACCCTACAAGGGTGCAGCGGCCACGGTGATCCATCAGATGGTCGGCGGTTTGCGGGCTGCGATGGGATATACCGGTAACCGGACGATTGCGGAGATGCAGCAAAATTGCCAGTTTGTCCGCATCACCGGGGCTGGATTGAAGGAAAGCCATGTCCATGACGTCCAGATTACCCGTGAAAGTCCGAACTATCGGGTTGAGTGAAATTGCACGCGTAAAAGTTGAGTAAAATGATGTCATTTCATGGGGCTGCGAATGCGTGTTAACCTGATCTTCATCTGCGGACTGCTTCTATGATGACCCGTCGTGCGCTGATCACCGGGGCGGGTGCGCCGGGTGGGATCGGGATGGCGTGCGCGCATGCGCTGGGGCGCGCCGGGTTTACGCTTGCCATTGCATCGACCACCGACCGCATTATGCAGCGTCAGCGGGAATTGCAGGCGGCGGGATTTGTCGTCACCGCGCACACCGCCGACTTGACCGACCCCGAACAGGTCGCGCGCATGGTGGCCGACGTCGGCACGGTGGATGTGCTGGTCAACAATGCCGGGATGGGGTCGGTCAACATCCCGTCGCCCTCGCGACAATTCCTGAACGCCACACTGGACCAGTGGCAGGGCAGTTTCACCACGACCTTCGCGCCGACCCGTCTGGTCACCCGTGCGGTGCTGCCGCAAATGGTGGCGGCGGGCTGGGGGCGGGTCATTCAGATTGGCTCTGTCACCGGGCCGCTCGTGGCAATCTCTGGCTCGTCAGCTTATGGGGCGGCCAAGGCGGCGATCAGCGGGCTGACGCATACTTTGGCGCTGGAACTTGGCGGCAGTGGCGTGACGGTTAACATCGTCGCACCGGGTTGGGTCGGCACCGAAGCGTCCTCTGAAGCAGAGCTGGAGGCTGGTCGCAAATCACCGATGGGGCGGGCAGGGCGACCGGACGAGGTGGCGGCGGCAGTGGCGTTTCTGGCGTCGGACGGTGCGTCCTATGTGAATGGTGCAACGATAGTGGTCGATGGCGGCAACATCTTGCAGGAGAAAAAGTCGTGATATACCGGGGACTTGCCCGGTGACCCCTGCCGCACGACTGTCAGCCGCGATCGAGGTGTTGGACCGAATTCTGGCAGGCGCACCCGCTGAACAGGCGTTGACCGGCTGGGGCCGTGCCAACCGGTTTGCAGGCTCTGGCGACCGCTACGCGCTGCGGGATCTGGTGTTCGAGGCGTTGCGATGCCGCAGGTCTTTCGCGGCCTTGGGCGGGTCTGAGTCTGGGCGCGGCCTGATCCTTGGGTCGTTGCGCGCGGCGGGCACTGAGCCTGCGACGATGTTTACCGGCGTTGCCCATGCCCCCACGCCGGTGCAGTCTGACGAGGTCGGGCGCGACCCTGAATTGCTGGAGGCGCTGGATTGCACGGAGTGGCTGGCCCCAAGGTTGCAGTCCAGTCTTGGCGAAGACTTCGCGCCGGTCATGATGACGCTTCGGCAGCGGGCGCCAGTGTTTTTGCGGGTGAATGCAAGAAATGCTACCCGTGACGTTGCCATGCGTTCGTTGAGTGATGAGGGCATAACCACGCGCAATTGCGATTGGGTGAATACCGCGCTGGAAGTGACTGGCAACGCACGCAAAATTCAGACCAGCGCCGCCTATGTGACTGGGGTGGTGGAATTGCAGGACGCTTCATCGCAGGCCGTGGTGGCGGCACTTGACCTGCAAGACGGGACCAGAGTGCTGGACTATTGCGCGGGCGGCGGCGGCAAGACGTTGGCGATGGCAGCTTTTGGCGTCATCCCGGACGCTCATGATGCCAACCCGTCGCGGATGCGCGACCTTCCGGCGCGGGCAGCGCGCGCTGGCGCAAAGGTCAGTTTGATAAAAAACCCTACGGTGTCAGAGCCTTACGATCTGATCCTCGCCGATGTGCCATGCAGCGGATCGGGATCGTGGCGGCGCGATCCGCAAGGCAAATGGGCTTTGACCGAAGCGAAACTGAACGATCTGATCAAATTGCAGGCGCAAATACTGGACAGCGTTTTGGCATTTGTGAAACCGGGTGGCGTGCTGGCATATGCGACATGTTCGCTGCTTGCAGACGAAAACGAGGCGCAAGTTGCGGATTTCATCGCGCGACACCCGGATTGGCGGCTGATGGATCAGCGGCGATTCAGCCCCTTGCATGGCGGCGATGGATTTTTCCTTGCACGGTTGACGCAAGTCTAAGACCGGCCTAAGCAACTAGAGCGTGTTTGCGACGAATTTTCGACCCTGGTTAAGAGCAGATTAACGATTTGGAGTCGCTATGGATTTTGCGACGAATCCAATGGAGGGATCTGTGAGCGATCTGGCGGCAAATACGGGCGAGGCAGTGGGTGTCAACCGGCAACGAAGTGCTGTGGTTTGGGCGCTGACTGCTGTTGCGGGGGTGTACCTTGCGGTTGGTTGGCAGACAAGTCAGCCTCATTTGCGCGATGCCACTGCGTTCGGCGGACTAACATTTCTGTTTCTGATCATGGGTTTGTGGTTTGCCCCGGGCATGGCGCGGCTGGCAGCGCGGCGGCGGCTGGCTGTCATGGTACGACTGGTCGGCCACGACGCGACGCCGTGCCTGATGGCGGACAAGCACGGTCAGATTCTATACCAGAATGAAAGTGCTGCGGCGCGGTTTGGCGCGGGCAACGGTGAGACGATGATTGCGGCGCTGGCCGAGCATTTCGCCTCGCCAGCCGCCGTGTTGTACCGGCTGCAAAACCGGGCGGCCACTGTCGGGGCCGGACGAGAGGATGTCGTGACGCGGCGCGGACATATCCGGCTGTCAGTACACCGGGTCGCGCATGATCACTTTCTATGGCGGCTCGAAGAGTTTCAAGATCGATCCGGCGGCGCGCGGGGTGCAGAAGGTCTAAGCCTGCCGATGCTGACCGCCAACAAGTTGGGCGTCATCCTGTTCAGCAACGAGTCGATGCGCCGTTTGCTTGGCGGACGACCCAAGCGGCTTGACCGCATCTTCACCAACCCGTCGCTGCATTCGGGCGAGGAGGTTGAGGTTTCGACGACAAACGGCCCAGTTCGCGCGGTGCTGGCAGAGATTGCGGGCGTGGCAGAACGGCGCGAGATTTATCTGCTGCCGGTCACTGCGGGGTTGCCAAGCGAAAGTGCCATCGCCGACTTTGAACATGTGCCGGTGCCGCTGGCCAAATTTGGCGCGGACGGCACGCTGAAGGTCGCGAACGCCGCCGCTCGCATCCTTTTGAACCTCGGACCCGATCAGGTCGAGATGTTCCACGGCCTGTTTCACGGACTGGGCCGACCGGTGGCCGACTGGCTGGACGACGTCGTCAGCGAACGCAGCCCCAGCCGATCAGAGGTGTTGCGTGCAGGTATGCTGGAGGGCGAGGTGTTCCTGCAGGTGACGTTGCGGCGGATCGTCGAGCAGGGGCGTCCGGGGATTCTGGCCGTGTTGCAGGACGCAACGGCCCTGAAAACGCTGGAGGCGCAATTCGTCCAAAGCCAGAAAATGCAGGCGATCGGCCAGCTTGCGGGTGGGATCGCGCATGATTTCAACAACTTGCTGACCGCGATTTCCGGGCACTGCGACCTGTTGCTGCTGCGTCATGAACGCGAAAGCCCGGAGTACGCCGATCTGGTGCAGATCCACCAAAACGCCAACCGCGCCGCCTCTCTGGTCGGGCAGCTTTTGGCATTCTCGCGCAAGCAGACGCTGAAACCGCAGAAGCTGGATCTTCAGGACGTGCTGTCGGACCTGACGCATCTGTTGAACCGACTGGTGGGCGAACGGGTTCGGCTGCAGCTGACCCATGCTGCGGGGCTTGGGGCGATCCGCGCGGACCGGCGGCAACTGGAGCAGGTGCTGATGAACCTGGTGGTGAACGCGCGTGACGCAATGTCGGCGGGCGGTATGATCGGCATTGAAACGCACGCGGTCATGCTGTCGGAACCCATGCAGCGCGACCGCGCCACGGTGCCCGCGGGCGATTACGCCGTCATCAAGGTCAGCGATGGTGGAATCGGCATTCCCGAGGACCGACTGCAGAAGATATTCGAGCCGTTCTTTACAACCAAAAAACTTGGCGAAGGCACCGGTCTTGGCCTTTCGACCGCCTACGGGATCGTAAAGCAATCCGGCGGCTTCATTTTTGTCGATTCGACGCCGGGTCTGGGCTCGGTCTTTCAGCTGTATTTCCCGGTGCATGACGGCCCCGGGGATGCCGATATCCCTGCGATGCCTGCGCGCAAGGTCATGTTGCGGCAGGGCGAGGGCGTTGTGCTGCTGGTCGAAGACGAAGCGCCGGTCCGCGCCTTTGCCAGTCGGGCGTTACGGATGCGGGGCTATACCGTGCTGGAGGCCGAAAACGCCGAGCAAGCCTTGAAGGTGCTGGATGATCCCGCGCTGACCGTCGATGTCTTTGTCACCGATGTCGTCATGCCCGGTATGGATGGGCCAAGCTGGGTCCGGCGCGCGCTGGAGACCCGGCCCAATGTCAAGGTCATCTTCGTCTCTGGCTATGCCGAAGAGGTGCTCGCGGAAAATCAGGCGAGGATTCCAAATTCGGTTTTTCTGCCAAAGCCGTTCTCGCTCAACGATCTGACGGCAACCGTGCAGGGCCAGATGCAGTGACGGCCGCCGGCATGTTGCGCGGCAATCTGCGGCCACCGATCATTCCAGCTTGGCGTAAAGCGCAAAGTCGCGGGCGCGGACCTGGCGCAGCAAAGCCTCGGTTGCCGGGCTCAGGTCCAGCGGGGCCTGGGGTGATACATTCTCACGCGGCAAGTTGATCTTGGTTCCCAAACGTTTTTCCAGAAACCCCACGAAATCGCCCATGCGTTCATAGCGGAAAATGTAGTCGACCTGCCGATGGCCGTTCGGTGCCAGAAAGTTGGCCTGATTGCCGACTTTGGCAAACTCTGGCTGATCACCTTGGCAATACGCCTGTACGAACGCGTCAAAGGTCATCGCGCCCGTGGTTTTTTCCGGCACCTCTTCGGGGCGCTGGCGATAGCGGTACCAGCTGCCAAGCCAATCCAAGGGTTCGCGCATCAGGGCGGTCAGGGCAAAATCTGTACCTTTGGCATCCCCCAGAAACGGCGCGACCTGTCGCTGATATTTGTGTGCGTTGGTGTGCTTCAATTGCGGCGGGCGCAAAACGACGACAGCCGCCAGCGGTGCCAGCGCGGATTCGATCGAGGTCGAGGCGGTTTTTGGGGTCGCCAAAAAGACCAGACGCTGTCGCCAGAACACCAGCATGAAAAATATCCCTGTTTTCGTGACGAAAACCCCCGCCAACGTGGTCGCGCCTAACTATTCCTTAATCCTTCTGAGAAAAAGCTGAGTTTAGAAGAATTTGGTTGAAATGTTCCCGGTTTGGCCTCATTTATGGGAAACAAAGCGGGAACTCTGGCGGCGATTGCCGTTGATATCAGGCTGTGAAATAAGGGGAAGAACAATGGCAGCGGCAAACCTTTTCGAGTTGGACAGCAAGCGCAACATGGACAAAAAGGACACCGATAAGGCCAAGGCGCTGGAATCAGCCCTGGCGCAGATCGAACGCCAGTTCGGCAAAGGTTCGATCATGAAGCTGGGTGACAATCCGATATTGGATGTCGAGGCGACGTCGACCGGCTCTTTGGGACTGGACATCGCACTTGGCATCGGCGGCCTGCCGAAAGGTCGGATCATCGAGATTTACGGCCCTGAAAGCTCTGGCAAGACCACGCTGACTCTGCATGTGATTGCCGAGGATCAAAAAAGCGGCGGCGTCTGCGCCTTTGTTGATGCGGAACACGCGCTTGATCCGCAGTATGCCAAAAAGCTTGGCGTGAACCTGGACGAACTGCTGATCAGCCAGCCTGATACCGGCGAGCAGGCGCTGGAGATTGTGGACACGCTGGTTCGCTCTGGTGCGGTCAGTCTGATTGTCGTCGATTCGGTCGCAGCACTGACGCCCAAGGCAGAGATTGAAGGCGATATGGGCGACATGCAGATGGGCAGCCAAGCCCGCCTGATGAGCCAGGCGATGCGGAAACTGACCGCCTCAATCGGCCGTTCGAACTGTATGGTGATCTTCATCAACCAGATCAGGATGAAGATCGGCGTGATGTTTGGCAGCCCGGAAACCACGTCCGGCGGCAACGCGCTGAAATTCTACGCCAGCGTCCGGCTGGATATCCGCCGGATCGGCGCGATCAAGGACCGCGACACTGTGGTTGGCAACTCCACGCGGGTGAAAGTGGTCAAAAACAAGGTTTCGCCGCCGTTCAAAGAGGTCGAATTCGACATCATGTATGGCGAGGGGATTTCCAAGAACGGTGAGATTGTCGATCTGGGCGTGAAGGTCGGCGTCGTTGAAAAGTCGGGCTCGTGGTATTCCTATGGCGACGAACGCATCGGTCAGGGCCGCGAAAACGCCAAGGCGTTCCTCAAGGCCAATCCGGCGGTCGCCAAGGAAATCGAGGACAAGATCCGCTCTGCCAACGGGCTTGATTTCTCGATGACCGGCGATGCGCGCGAGGCCGTTCTCGACGAATAATCGGGACTGCGGGTTGAAAAAGCGGGCTGTCGGCATCCCCGGCAGCCCTTTTTTGATGGGCAGATGGACAGGCCGGATCAGGAAAGCTAAACGGGGTGCGAAACCGTTGTTGCGCCTTGGAAGGACCGTCCGAAATGCCCTCGTTGAACGACATCCGCTCGACCTTTCTAGATTATTTCGCACGGCAAGACCACAAGGTCGTGGCAAGCTCGTCGCTGGTTCCGCGCAATGACCCAACGTTGATGTTCGCCAATTCGGGCATGGTGCAGTTCAAGAATTGCTTCACCGGGGTTGAGACGCGCGATTACAAACGCGCGACGACGGCGCAGAAATGCGTGCGGGCGGGCGGCAAGCACAACGATCTGGACAACGTGGGGTATACCGCGCGGCACCATACCTTCTTTGAAATGCTGGGGAATTTCAGCTTTGGCGATTATTTCAAGGAACAGGCGATTGCCTATGCCTGGGAATTGCTGACCCGCGACTTTGGCCTGAACAAAGACAAGCTGTGCGTCACGGTTTACCATACCGATGACGAAGCGGCTGCGATCTGGAAAAAGGTCGCGGGTCTTGCGGATCACAAGATCATCCGCATTCCCACCGACGACAATTTTTGGCGGATGGGGCCGACCGGGCCGTGCGGGCCTTGCACCGAGATTTTCTATGACCACGGCGACCATATCTGGGGCGGTCCTCCAGGAACGGCGGAAGAGGGCGGCGACCGGTTCATCGAGATTTGGAACAATGTGTTCATGCAGAATGAACAGTTCGCCGACGGCTCGATGAAGCCGCTGGACATGCAGTCGATCGACACCGGCATGGGGCTGGAGCGGATCGGCGCGCTGTTGCAGGGCAAGCACGACAATTACGACACGGATCTGATGCGTAGCCTGATCGAGGCGTCGGCCCATGCGACCAGTTCTGATCCGGACGGTCCGGGTAAGATCCATCACCGGGTGATTGCGGACCATCTGCGGTCAACCTCGTTCTTGATTGCCGATGGTGTGCTGCCTTCGAACGAGGGGCGCGGTTATGTGCTGCGGCGGATCATGCGGCGGGCGATGCGGCACGCCCATATGCTGGGGACGCAGGATCCGGTGATGTTCAAGCTGGTGCCGGCCTTGGTGCAGCAGATGGGTGGCGCCTATCCGGAACTGGGTCGCGCACAATCTCTGATCGAGGAGACGCTGCAATTGGAAGAGACGCGGTTTCGCACCACGCTGGACCGTGGGCTAAAGCTCCTGGATGACGAGCTGGCGCATTTGCCTGCGGGTGCCGATCTGCCGGGACCGGCCGCGTTCAAACTGTACGACACCTACGGCTTTCCGCTGGATCTGACGCAGGATGCGTTGCGCGAAAAGGGTCGCGCGGTCGATGTGGCGGGATTTGACGTTGCGATGGAAGAGCAGCGCAAAAAGGCGCGGGCGGCTTGGGTCGGGACGGGCGAGGCAAAGGACGCGGCGATTTGGTTTGAACTGGCGCAGACGCATGGGGTGACAGAGTTTCTGGGCTATGACACTGAAATCGCTGAGGGTCAGATCAACGATTTGGTGCGGGATGGCGCGTCGATCGGGGAGGCCGGGCTGGGTTTGACGGTGAACATCGTGGTAAACCAGACGCCGTTCTATGCCGAAAGTGGCGGGCAGGTTGGCGACAGCGGCTGGATTCGCACAGATACGGGCACCGCACAGGTGACCGATACCAGAAGATCGGCAGGTGTGTTTCTTCATGTGGCGAAGGTCACCGAGGGCACGATCCTGAAG
This sequence comes from Paracoccaceae bacterium, assembly GCA_039926325.1. Taxonomy (GTDB): domain Bacteria; phylum Pseudomonadota; class Alphaproteobacteria; order Rhodobacterales; family Rhodobacteraceae; genus Stagnihabitans. Next base: position 8,469 of record JBDSXE010000512.1, read on the forward strand.
GGGCAAGCGGCCAAGTTGGAGGTGGATCACCATCGGCGCGGCGCAGTCGAGGCCAACCATTCGGCGACCCACCTGCTGAACGAGGCGCTGCGTCGCACGTTGGGCGACCACGTCGCACAGCGCGGCAGCCTGAACGCGCCGGACCGTTTGCGGTTCGACTTTGCCCATTCGCACGCCATGACGCCTGCGGAATTGGCGACGGTTGAAGCAGAGGTGAACGGCCTGATCCGGCAGAATGGCGCGGTCGATACGCGGATCATGACGCCCGATGATGCGCGTGGTCTGGGCGCGCAGGCCCTTTTTGGCGAAAAATACGGTGATGAGGTGCGCGTCGTGTCGATGGGCGCTTTGGGCGGGTCCGGCAAGGGCGCGGATGGGCAGACCTATTCCCTGGAACTGTGCGGCGGCACGCATGTAGCACGTTTGGGCGAGATCGGGTCGTTCCTGATCCTGTCTGAAAGTGCCTCTGCCTCAGGTATTCGGCGGATCGAGGCGATTACGGGCGAGGGCGTGCTACGCGACGTGCGCGAGAATTACGGGTATCTGGACGCTGCGGGTGCCGCATTGGGTGCCGTACCGGCGGAACTGGCCCCGCGCATCAAGCTGCTTATGGCGGAACGTCGCGCCCTGCAGAACGAAGTGGCGCAGTTGCGGCGCGAATTGGCAATGGGCGGCAAGGCTGGTGGGCCAGAAGTGAAGAAAATCAACGGTGTGCGGCTGATCTCTCAGGTACTTTCCGGGGTTTCTGGCAAGGATTTGCCGACACTGATTGACGAGATGAAGGCCAAGATCGGCTCTGGCGCGGTTGTGTTGATCGCCGATACCGGGGGCAAGCCTGCGGTCGCCGCCGGTGTGACCGCGGACATGGTTGGGCGGATCAGTGCGGTAACCTTGGTCAAGGCTGCGGCAGAGGCTTTAGGCGGCAAGGGTGGCGGTGGTCGCCCCGACATGGCGCAAGCTGGTGGCGCCGACATCACGCTGGCAAATGCCGCCCTGAAGGCGGTCGAAGCCGCGCTGGAGGCTTGAATGGCAACGGCTTTGTGGATTGCGCATGTTCAAGTGACGGATGCAGAGGCTTATGGCAAATATGCCGCCTTGGCCGGCCCGGCGATTGCGGCGCATGGCGGCGTC
>JBDSXE010000513.1:0-10355 GCA_039926325.1 Paracoccaceae bacterium
TCCAGCGCCTTTGGATCATCCAGAAACCGCACCATCATGCGATCATGGTTGCCCTTCAGCACGACCCAATCCTTCCCCGCCACCTGACCTTCGCGCAGATATTCAATAACGCCTTGGCTGTCCGGCCCGCGGTCGACCAGATCACCTACATGGACGATTGGGGCTGGGCCAAAGTGCGCCATATCCGCCGCGATCAGTGCATGCTGCTGCTTCAGAAGGTCTAGGTGGCCGTGAATATCGCCGATGGCATAGGTGAGCATTGGGCACCTTCAGAAAAAAGGCCGGAGGGTTTCACACCCCCCGGACCCCCTGTGGGATATTTATGAAAAGATGAATGATCAAGATACCTCGAACTGCAGCGCCTTGACTTGTTGGAACATTCCCGTCGATTCCAGCGTATCTACCACCTTAGGATCAATGGCCTGATCGAGATACAGGATCGCGATGGCCTCTTTGCCGACACCCGACCGGCCGAGGGTAAAGTTGGCGATGTTGACGTTGTTCTTGCCCATCGTCATCCCCAACAGGCCGATGATTCCCGGCACGTCCTCGTTCGTGGTGTACAGCATATGCGCGCCAATCTCGGCGTCGATGTTGATGCCCTTGATCTGGATGAACCTTGGCTTGCCGTCGCTGAAGCACGTCCCGGCAACCGACCGTTCACGCTTGTCCGTGACCATCGTGACCTTGATATAGGCGTCGAACACCCCGGTTTTCTCTTGCCGCGTGGTCGAAACGTGAATGCCACGCTCTTTGGCTACGACGGGAGCGGACACGAGATTCACCTCTGGGTTCGACGCCTTCATCACCCCCGCAATCACCGCCGAATTAAGCGCGGCAAGGTTCATGTCCGCGACCGTGCCATCATACAGAATGTTGATCGCCTTGATCGGCTCTTCCGTCATCTGGCCGATGAACGCACCCAGATGCGCGGCGAGTTTGATCCACGGACCCATCACCACCGCTTCCTCTGCCGTCACCGATGGCATGTTGAGCGCGTTCTGCACCGCCCCTGTCAGCAGATAGTCCGACATCTGTTCCGCGACCTGCAACGCCACATTTTCCTGCGCCTCGGTCGTGGAGGCGCCCAAATGCGGCGTGCAAACGACGTTGGGCAGGCCAAACAGCGGGCTTTCGCTGGCGGGTTCAACCTCGAAAACATCCAGCGCGGCACCAGCCACTTGACCGGATTTCAACGCTTCCGCCAAAGCCGCCTCATCGATCAGCCCACCCCGGGCGCAGTTGATGATCTGCACGCCCTTTTTGGTCTTGGCGAGATTCTCGCGGCTCAGGATGTTGCGGGTCTTGTCGGTCAAGGGCACATGCAGCGTAATGAAATCCGCCCGTGCCAACAGGTCGTCCAGTTCCACCTTGGTCACGCCTAGCGTCTTAGCGCGCTCGTCGGACAGGAAGGGATCGTAGGCTATCACCTTCATATGCAGCCCGACCGCACGGTTGCAAACGATTCCACCGATGTTGCCGGCACCAATCACGCCTAGGGTCTTGTTGAACAACTCCACCCCCATGAAGCGCGACTTTTCCCATTTGCCGGCCTGCGTCGACGCATTCGCCTCCGGGATTTGCCGGGCGACGGCGAACATCATCGCGATGGCATGTTCTGCCGTGGTGATCGAATTGCCGAACGGCGTGTTCATGACGATCACGCCCTTTTTGGACGCGGCTGGAATGTCGACGTTATCTACACCAATCCCTGCGCGCCCGATCACCTTCAGCCGTGTAGCAACCGCCAGCAGCTTTTCGGTGGCCTTGGTGGCAGAGCGGATCGCCAGGCCATCATACTGGTCAATGATGGCGGCAAGGGCTTCTTTATCCTTGCCCAGCTTCGGCATGTAATCAACCTCGACCCCACGGTCGCGGAAGATTTGTACAGCGGTTTCAGAAAGTTCGTCGGATACAAGCACGCGGGGGGCCATGAACGACTCCATTGATATGTTGGGTTGAGCGGCGGGGTGCACCCCGCCCTACAGTATGGGTAGGGCGGGGTTCACCCCGCCGTGCCGGTCAAGCGGCTTGGGCCAACGCTGCGATTTCCGCCGCGAAGGCATGCGCAATCCACGGCATCAGCGCCTGCACGTCGGCAGTCTCGACCGTAGAGCCGCACCAAATCCGCAACCCCGGGGGCGCATCACGGTACGCGCCGACGTCAAACGCAACGCCCGCCTTTTCCAGCCGCTTGGCAACCGCCTTGGCAAACGCCTCGCCATCCCTGATGCGAGCATCGTTGAACTTCAGGCATACGCTGGTGGTCGAGGCAATCTCAGCCGTCTCAGCCAAATTCACCAGCCACGGGTTCGCCTCACAAAAGTCCCATACGACAGCCGCATTTGCTGACGCCCGGCCGACAAGCCCTTTCAGCCCGCCCACTGACTTCGCCCATTTCAGCGAGACCAGATAGTCCTCCACCGCCAGCATTGACGGCGTGTTGATCGTCTCGCCCACAAAAATCCCCTCGATCAGCTTGCTTTTCGAGGTCATGCGGAAAATCTTTGGCAGCGGCCATGCTGGCACATACGTCTCCAGCCGTTGCACGGCACGGGGGCTGAGAACGATCATCCCATGCCCGCCCTCACCGCCCAGAACCTTCTGCCAGCTGAACGTCACTACATCCAACTTGTCCCACGGCAGTTCCATCGCGAACGCGGCCGAGGTCGCGTCGCATATCGTCAGACCAGCACGATCTGCCGGAATGGCGTCACCGTTCGGCAACCGACAGCCAGAGGTCGTGCCATTCCAGGTGAACACCACGTCTGCGTCAAAATCGACCGTCGCGAAATCCACGATCTGCCCGTAAGGCGCGACCTTGACTTTTGCCTGCAGTTTTAATTGCTTGACGACATCCGTCACCCAGCCTTCGCCGAACGACTCCCACGCCAGCATCTCGACAGGCCGCGCCCCCAGCATCGACCACATCGCCATCTCGACGGCGCCAGTATCCGACGCGGGCACGATGCCGATGCGATAATCCGCAGGCACGCCCAGAATTTCACGGGTCAGATTGATCGCCTCTGCCAGTTTGGCCTTGCCAACGGCGGCCCGGTGCGAACGGCCTAACGGCGCGTCACCAAGCATTTCAAGCGAATATCCGGGGATTTTGGCGCAAGGGCCAGAAGAGAAGCGCGGGTTAGCCGGGCGCAACGCCGGTGCGGTTAGATCTGACATGGTATCCTTCCAGATAAATGCCCCCCGGTGGGGAGGGGTGTCCCGCCGCCACACCTATGAAATTTCGGAAAAACTTGCAAGAGCGAACAATGTTGGCGCGGTGTCGTCGCAGTCACCCAGTTTTCATCCAGGCAGCAGCGATTTCCCGCTCAACCCAATTACAAATCAGTGCAGCCTATGGTTTAGTAGCCGAGTGTTGTCCGTGAGGCATTTTAACCGCCTTGCGGCTTTGGCTGGCTGATGATGCTGGACCTGCTGCAAGATGCGATCCGATCGACTGCTTTTTAAGCAGTTGACGCTCAATCTCAGGACTATCAACTGCCGAAAGCAGGTAAAAAATTGCCGTCTTCACAACATGCTTGGATAACGGACGTCCTTCACGAGTTGGTCACGTATGCCAGATTAAGCAAGCTTCCTGAAATCCGCGCGCACTGTCAGCTTGCTTACGAATCCGTCCGCGAGGAACTGGGAAATGTGGTTTACAGCCGTACCCGTTCAGAGAAAAAGCTGCATTTCGTCGATGTTATCCGTGACCTGATTGACTACACGGAAAGCGCAAACTTGCCGAAAACCCACATTTTGCTGATCCGCGCCCTGAACAGTGCTGCCGATCACTTGAATGAACTAAGTCTGGACGAAGTCACTGTTGCATTTCCGGATGACGTCATTTTGCCTTTCCGCCTCAAAGATCCCAGCTAGCACTCGGACTTTGGCAACCCATCGCTCTGGCACAGGTTGCTAAATCAGGATAAAGCGCCGCAAAGCCTCGCCTATCGGAAATCCGCATGTTCATAGCGACCCTGCTGACCAACCCTGCCACGCCCGTTCTTGATCGCGCCACAGTTGAAAGCCTGCGTAACGCTTGGGGCGGTGGGGATGCGATCTGGCTTGATCCCGGTATTGCCGCCGAATTTCCTGTTGAACAAATTCCCGCGAACCGCTGGGATATCTGGCAGGGCCTGCAATCGCTGCACATCGACCTCGCAGTCCAACCTGCCGCCAATCGCCGCAAACGCCTGCTGATCGCCGACATGGACTCGACCATGATTCAGCAAGAGTGCATCGACGAGCTTGCGGATGAGGCGGGCGTCGGCCCCCGCGTCGCCTCCATCACCGCCCGTGCCATGAATGGCGAGTTGAATTTCGACGCCGCCCTGCGCGAACGTGTCGGTCTGCTCAGGGGCCTCAACGCCACGGTTATCAATCAAGTCATCCAGCGCCGCATCACCCTGATGCCGGGTGGGCCAACCCTACTTGCCACGATGAAGGCGTCTGGTGCCTACACCGCCTTGGTTTCCGGCGGCTTTACGGCATTCACTGCCAACATCGCCGCCCAACTCGGCTTTGATGAAAATCGCGCCAATAAATTGCTGATCGCTGACGGCAAGCTGACTGGCCTCGTCGCGGACCCAATCCTCGGTCGTGAGGCCAAGGTGCTGGCGCTGACCGAAATTGCCGCCCGCCTTGGCTTGTTTCCGCAAGACGCCATCGCGGTTGGTGACGGCGCGAACGACCTTGGGATGCTCGGTCTTGCCGGAACCGGCGTCGCACTTCATGCCAAGCCCGCTGTCGCCGCCCAGTGCGACATCCGGATCAACCACGGCGATCTGACCGCATTGCTTTTTCTGCAAGGCTATTCGCGCGCAGATTTTGTTGACGGCGGCACCGCGCCCGAAACCCGTGTCATAGCCGACGCCTTTGCCAACCAAACGCGTAACCGTTTGGCCTGACTGCAGTTATCACCCGTTCCAGATCGCCAACGCCAGCTTGCCCTTGGATGATCACCTACCTGCGATAGTTTTGGATTGTTGACGCCCGACTGCCAGTCCGATGATCTTGGCGACGATGCTTTCCGCCGAGATTTCGAAATGGCGATAGAGATTACCAATCGTGCCAGTTTGCCCAAAATGTTCCACACCCAGCGGAATGGTTGGATGGCCATACACCGCACCTAGCCAGGCCAAAGTTGCAGGGTGGCCGTCGATCACGGTGACCAGGCGGCAATGGCGGGGCAGGTCCTGCAACAATACCTCGACATGCGACACCGCATCAGATCTGCCGCGAACTCTGGCCCGCTGCGCCGCCGTCCACCCGGCATTCAGCCGGTCGGCGGATGTGACGGCCAGCACCCCAACATCACGATACTTGTCGGCAATCAACCCCGCCGCCCGAATGGCCTCTGGGGCGATCACGCCCTGATAAGCGATCACCACGTCGCAATTTGGCCCAGGCTTACGCAGCCAATAGGCTCCGTCGATGGCACCCTGGCGAAACGCGTCGTCGTGGCGCTTGCCGGGCTGATCGATCGGGTTGGTGGACAGCCGCAGATAGACTGAGCCGCCGGTTTCATCGCGCAACCAGGTGCGTTCGTCGGGGTCGCCGTCTCCGTCGCGTTGCAGATAGCCAAGCGCCCAGTGCAGGATCACTGCCAATTCGTCGGCAAAGGCAGGCTCAAAGGCGGCGAGGCCGTCTTGGGCAAGGCCGATCAGGGGCGTGCCGATTGACTGGTGTGCGCCTCCTTCGGGGGCAAGCGTGATGCCGGAAGGGGTGCCGACGATGATGAAGCGGGCGTCCTGATAGCAGGCGTAGTTCAGGGCATCCAGACCACGGGCGATGAAAGGGTCGTAGACAGTTCCGATTGGAATCAGGCGCTTGCCGAACAGGGAGTGCGACAGGCCAGCGGCACCCAGCAGCAGGAACAGGTTCATCTCTGCGATGCCAAGTTCGATGTGTTGGCCTTCGGGGGTGAACTCCCACTTGGCAGTTGAGGCGATTTTCTTGTCATGGAAGGTGTCGGGGCGTGGGGTGCGGGCGAACAGCTTGCGGCGGTTGACCCACGGGCCGAGGTTGGTCGTGCCGGTCACATCGGGCGAGGTGGTGACGATGCGGTCTGACAGCGGGCTGCCACCTTTGGCGAGGTCATCAAGGATCTTGCCGAACGCCATCTGGGTGGAAATCTCTCGATCCGAGGCGAAGGTGATGGCAGGGACCGACAGGGCGGCATCGGTGAAGCGGCGGCGTCCATTTTTGAAGAACGCGGTTTGGTCGAGGAAGGTTTGCAGGGCGGCAGGGTCGGCAACTGTGGCGAATTTTTCCCATTCGTACCCCTCGGCCACGCCCATGTGGCGCTGCCAGTCGGCCATCTGCGCCTTGGTCATCAGCCCGCCGTGGTTGTCTTTGTGGCCCGCAATCGGGGTGCCCCAGCCTTTGATTGTATAGGCCAGAAAGCAGGTCGGGCGGGTGTGGTCGATGGCTGCAAACGCCTCGGCCATTGTGTGAACGCAGTTGCCGCCGAGGTTCTCCATCAACTGGGCTAGGTCGGCATCGCTGCGGCGGGCGAGTAGTGCGGTGACTGGGCCTTGGTCGCCTAGGTCGTTCAGCAGACGCTCACGCCACACGGCACCGCCCATGAAGGTCAGTGCGGCGTAAAGCTGATTCGGGCAGGTGTCGATCCATTGGCGCAATGCCTCACCACCCGGTTCAGCAAAGGCCGCACGTTGCAAGTGGCCGTATTTTACGCGCACGACATCCCAGCCGAAGGTGTCAAATATGCGCTCGATCCGGCTCCACAGGCCTTCGTGGACGACACCGTCAAGCGATTGGCGGTTGTAGTCGATGATCCACCAGCAGTTTTGGAGCTCGTTCTTCCAGCCCTCCTGCAACGCCTCGTAGATGTTGCCCTCATCCAGTTCTGCGTCGCCAACGAGGGCGATCATGCGGCCGGTGGGCAGGGCCGCGCCCCAGGGTTTGGCCGTGATGTAGTCCTGAATGAGCGAGGCGAACGACGTGATGGCAACGCCGAGGCCGACCGAGCCGGTCGAGAAATCGACGTCATCTACGTCCTTGGTGCGGCTAGGATAGCTTTGCACGCCGCCAAAACCGCGGAAGTTTTGTAGCTTTTCAAGGCTTTGGTTGCCCATCAAGTATTGGATGGCATGAAAAACCGGCGCAGCATGGGGTTTGACCGCGACGCGATCCTCGGGCCGAAGGGCGGAAAAATACAACGCGGTCAGGATTGAAACCATCGACGCCGAGGAGGCTTGGTGGCCACCGACCTTGATGCCATCGGCCTTGGGGCGGATGTGGTTGGCGTGGTGGATCATCCAGTGCGACAGCCATAAAAGGCGCTGCTCGATGGTTTTCAGGTGGGTCTGGGGCATGGAATCCTCGCGCGGGTGTGAAGGCAGGATAATGCAGAAAGCGCGATGAAATTCGTTCATTCGCGTCGTGGTTTCAGAGTATGTTGGTGGAAATCGGCAGGTACGTGGAATTTTATGATGAAAGAGGCCAATACGGATCAGCTGGACATGGCGATCCTGCGTAACTTGCAACGAAACGGGCGCGCGACGATCAACGAGATCAGTGAGGCAGTCGGGCTTAGCGCCTCTCCGGTGGCGCGCCGGGTGCGGCTGCTGGAGGAGGCTGGGGTGATCACCGGTTATGCCGCGCTGATTAACGAGGTGGCGCTAGGCTTTGGATTCTCGGTCTTCGTCTCGGTCAAGCTGGACAAGCAGGTGGATGACGCTTTGGCCAAGTTTGAAGCCGCGATTGGCAGCTTTCCGGAAGTGGTGGATTGCTGGCTGATGACCGGTAACCGTGACTATCTGCTGCGGATTGCCACTCGCGGGCTGGCCGATTTTGAACGGTTTTTGGTGGGGAAGTTTACCAAGGTGCCGGGGGTCGCCTCGATCGAAAGCTCGATACCGCTGCGTCGGGTCAAGGCGGGGCTGGCGCGGACGGCTTGAACGAGCGTTTGCGTGGGCCGGAGCGATCACGCTCCGGCCATGAGGGTTCAGGATTTGGCAGTGATCATTCCGGCAAGCCGCTCTGACACGATACCGAACAAGCCGCCGACGACCAACGAGATCGCCACGCAGATCGCCGGATTGGCCAGCGTCACTGGAGTTAGAGCAGCACCCGACAACAGCCCGTAACCAGCGGTCGAGGCATAACCATAAACGGTCGCCGGGATCACCGCGAACGGCTCAAACTTGGCACCCAGCACCAGAATGCAAGCGGTCACACCGACCACGATCGACGCCCATAACACACCGGGCAGGCCCAGATTGACCTGAGTAATCAGCACCAGCGCAATGGTAGCCATCACGACGCCCCACAAGTTGGCGCAAACAGACTTACGCAGACCAGCCGTGCCGCCGCCACAGTGGTAAAAGCTGGCCCAGCCGATAAAGCCGATCCAGATTTGGATCGTGCCGATGGTCAGAAACAGATAGGTCGCAACCGCGCCTAGCAGACCGATGGAAACGGCCAATGCAGTGATGATGTCCACGTTACCCCCCTTGATACCAGTGTTCTGGCTTGTGTTGTTTGCAGCTGGCAGGATCGGGCCAAGGGAGGCGCCAGCGCACGGCAGAATTGCCAGCCCCCTTTGGGTCAACTCGGCTTACTCGGCGGGGAAAGGAACCGCGGATGTGTGCAGTGCTTTGGCGAGCGCGCCACCAACCAAGGGGGCCGCGATGTATATCCAAATATGCACCAATGCTTCGCCGCCGACGAACAGGGCTGGCGCGAGTGAGCGGATCGGGTTGACCGAAGCACCCGAGATGTTGATGCCGGCCAGATGGATCAGCACCAACGTCAAACCGATCGCAAGGCCGGCCATCAAACCGGCGCCAGCCTCGGCCGTCGCTCCAAGGATCACGGTGACAAACAGGAAGGTAGCAACGCCCTCGAAGATCAGGGCGGCTGTCTGGCCATGCGCGCCGACGGTGGTCTGTCTCAGACCACCCGCCGCCGAGCCGCCCATCGCCATGATGACCACAATCGCCAGCACCGCGCCCATCACTTGCGCCGCGATATAGCCGGCGCAGTCGGCTGGCGACATACGGCCCGCCGTGACCGTGCCGACCGAGCCTGCAGGGTTGAGGTACGCGCCAGAAATCGCGCCGATCCTGTAAGTCGCCGCGATGACGCCAAGACTGAAAGCCAGGCCGGTGCCCAGTTTACCGATGTCCGGACCCATGAACACGAACGCCGAGGTGCCGAGAAAGACCAGAATAAAGGGGCCTATCACCTCTGCGATGAGTTTCTTGGACATGATTTCTTCTGACTGTCCCGACTTTGCGGCGCCGCGGCTTTGCCCCGCTACCGATTTCTGGTGGGTGGGCTTTACGGCACGATCACGCCGCGCCCGGCGAATTTGCGGTTCTTGAAGTCGCTGAGAGCCTGGTTGATGTTGTTGAGGCTGTATTCGGCGTAGTGCATCTTAACCTTGCCGTCGGCGTTCAGCTCCATCAGTTCCACCAGCTCGGTATAATTGCCGACCAGACTGCCGCCGATGTTGATTTCGTTGATCACGAGGTGGGCGGTGGGAACCTCGATCTTGCCGCCATAGCCGACCATGATCAGTTCGCCACCCGGGCGGACCATTTGCCAGCACAGGTTTTCGACGCCAAGCTCACCGACGAAATCAATGACGACCTGCGCGCCGCCTTTGGTGATTTCCTTGATCTCGGCAATGATGTTCGGGCCGCCGTCCAGCACGAAATCGGCACCGAGTTCCTTGCACAAGGCCCGTGCTGCAGGTTCGCGGTCCACCGCGATGATACGGCAGCCCGAGATTTCGTGCAGGCATTGCAGAGCGATATGGCCGAGGCCGCCCACGCCTACGATGACGCAATAGGCACCGGGGCGCAGGCTTTTGGCGGCCTTCTTGGCTGCGCGGTAGGCAGTGATACCAGCGTCCGCCATCGGGGCCACGTCAAGCGGGGTGATGTTGGGGTTCAGCTTGATCAGGCTGCGCTCCGAGGTCAGGAAATACTCGGCAAAACCGCCATCCAGGCCAAGGCCGGGAAACAAGCTGTGTTCGCAGTGCATGTCATCGCCATAGCGGCACGATAGGCAAATGCCGCAAGTGCGGTGCGGGTGGCAGATCACGGTGTCGCCAACCTTGACCGATGTGACATTGGAGCCGATATCCTCGACCCAGCCGGCGTTTTCGTGGCCCATGATGTAGGGCAGCAGGTGGCCGTCGCCGTCCATGATCGGTTGCCAGATGCCCTCGATGATGTGCAGATCGGTGCGGCAGAGGCCCGCAGCGCCGACTTTGACGATGACGTCATTTGGGCCTTGGATGGTCGGAGCCTTCACGTCTTCGATCTTGAGCTGCACGTTCATCGTGGGGTCGTATTTGTAGAGTCTTGCGGCTTTCATGG
>JBDSXE010000514.1:0-6927 GCA_039926325.1 Paracoccaceae bacterium
AGTTCATTCAGCAGCGTCCAGGCCCGAACCTCCATGGCGACTTCATCCAGCCGCAGGGGGTTCAGTTCTTGGCCGAGAAAGATGTTGGCAACCACATCAAGGTTTTCGCACAGTGCAAGATCTTGAAATACCGTGGCAATCCCTAGCTCCAGCGCGGCGGACGGGCTGGACATGGTGACGGGTTTGCCGCGGTAGGAAACTGTGCCTGATGATGGTGCATGAACGCCCGCCAGCACCTTGACCAGCGTGGATTTGCCTGCGCCGTTGTCACCGACCAGCGCCACGACCTCGCCTGCATGGACATCCAGTTCGATGTCGGTCAGCGCCGAAACGGCCCCGAAATTCTTGGAAATTCCGCGCAAGGACAGCAAAAGCTCGCCCTTCGGGCCGGGAACAGTATCCGTCATGACGGTTTTCCTTTCGCTGTCGGTAAAAGCCGCCCGACCCCGGGGAGAATGGGGCCGGACGGCGTCATCACAAGATCACTTGATGCCGAGTTGCGCGCAACCATCTGCATAGCGGTCAACGCACAATTCGGCAGCGGTGTTGATGCCCTTGTCGATGATTTCGGCCTTCAGGTTTTCACGCGTCACAACGGCAGGCGTGAAAAGCTGCGACGGGGTGTCATACAGGCTCATCTCGGCCTTCGGCGTTTCGCCATTCAGGAACTGCACCGCAACCTGCGCCGCAGCCGCTGCCACGATTTCCGACGGTTTGGAGATGGTGTTGTACTGGTCGCCCGCGATGATCAGTTGCAGCGCCGCAATCGTCGCGTCGTTGCCGGTGACCGGCGGAACCGGATTGACGCCAGCCGCTTTGAACGCCGCGACAGCGCCGCCGCCGGTGCCATCATTTGCCGCCACGACGCCGATGATGTCAGCACCAAAACGGGTGACTTGGCCAGCCGCCCATTCCTGCGCCTTTGGCGGTGCCCAATCCGGCGTGTCGAATTCAGCCAGCGTTTTGTAGCCAGCCGCCGCGATGCCTTCGTGTACGCCGTCCTTGATCAGCCCGGCTGCGGCATCCGTGGGCGAGCCATTGATCTGCAGAACGCCGCCCTTGTCGGTGGGCAGGCCAAGCGCCTTGAGGTGGTCCATCAACGAGGTCGCGATCGCCTTGCCGATACCCTTGTTATCGAACGAAACATAATAGTCGGCGGTCTTGTCCGGGATCGGGCGGTCATAGGCGATGACCTTGATGCCCTGGCTTTGCGCCAAGCTTACCAACGCGGCGGCGGCAGCGGAATCAACCGGATCCAGCACGATCACCTTGGCACCCTGTGCGATGACCGAGTTGAACTGCTGCTGTTGCAGCGCCACATCCGCGGTCGCGTTCTGGTAGATTACCGTGCAATCGGGGCACAGCTTTTTCATCTCCGCCTGAAAGCCGGGGTAATCATGTTGTTCGTACCGGGTCGATGCCTGGTCTGGCATCAGGAACGCAACGGTGCCTGTCGGGGCGGCAAATGCCGTGCTGCCCATCAAAGCGGTCAGTGCAACGGCGCTGGTCAGCGTGAATAGTTTGTTCATCTCTTCCTCCAAATCGACCGCGTGATTGTTCTTTCAATCCGGCTGCGCGGGTCGCCGCAACCGGACCGTTTGTCGTCTTTTTGGGGTAGTCTCCCTTTGTCACGCCGCCTGAGCGACGTTTTGGTTTTCCACCAGCAAGTCCCGAAACCGCGAGGGTGTCATGCCCTTTTGCGCCTGAAATTGCCGGTTGAAATTCGATATGTTGTTGAATCCAGACGAAAAACAGACATCCGTGATCTTCAGGGCATCCGCACCCATCAACAGCTGGCAGGCCAGGTTGATCCGGAGGCGGTTGACATATTTGACCAGTGCTAGGCCCGTGTGACGGCGGAAACTGCGCGAGAATGTGCTGGGGCTAAGTCCAGCAATGTCGGCCAGATCCTGTTCGCTGAACGGGTCGGTCAGATTGGCGCTGATATAGGCCAGCGCCTCGTTGATGCCGGTCGACATGAAGCCTGAAGGATCGGGCAAGTAGTTGGCGCTGGTCAGCGGTTTCACATCCGTGGCCCGGCTTAGAACACCCAACAGGCCCAAAAACACCTCTAGCCCGCGAACACCTTGGGCGGTGACAAGTTCGGCCAGCAAAGGCGCAGCAAGGGCGGCTGTGGTGGAACCGAACAGCGCACCGCGACGGCTGGTCTCCAGCACATCCTGACACGCGGCAAGTTCCGGCAGGCATTCGGTGGCGTTCGGAATGAAGGTTTCGGAAAACTGCACCACACGCCCCCGCAGCGGCACGACAACACCCTCTGGCACATCGCTGACCCAGTTGTGCGGCAGGTTCGGTCCGGTCAGAACCAGATTGCCCGGTTCAAAATTGCCGATGAAATCGCCAACGAAGTAGTGGCCAGAGGTTTCAACCACATGATGAATTTCGTATTCGGGGTGAAAGTGCCAGCGCACCGTGTGGAACGGATAGCCATGCTCCCACGCTTTGAACGATTGAGAACGCCCGATCTGGACGACTTCAAGGTCCGGTTTCATCCGCATTCCTCCCACTGCAATTTCGGACTCGGGGTCCGGTTTTTGCAACTGTGCCCGGCAGGTTTTCCTGTCTGGGCATGCGCCAAGCGTAGCCGCAGTTCAAAGCGGGCACTACTACACAGGGTGCAACCTTGTGATACTTTTTTGCCGAATCTGTGATCCGACGCGCCGCCATTGCCACAACTCGGCTGAATGCCGCCGCGACGAAGTGACATCGCAGATTGAGGACGTCGACATCCTATTTGCGCTGCCGCACAGTTGCCGCAAAGTTAGAGCGTGCATCTGGATCGGCTGCGCGCGGCACAGCAGGAGCTTTCATGCAGCATCGTCCCCTTGGCCAATCCGGCCTGAACGTGGCACCCGTCATTCTAGGCGGGAATGTTTTTGGCTGGTCGGCGGATGAGGCGGCCAGCTATGCCGTGCTGGATGCGGCAACCGACGCTGGACTGAATGCCATTGATACTGCCGATGTGTATTCGCGGTGGGTACCGGGCCACGTCGGCGGTGAAAGCGAAGGCGTGATTGGCCGCTGGCTGAAGGCGCGGCCGGGCAAGCGTGAAAAGGTGGTGCTGATCACTAAGGTCGGCAGCGACATGGGTGTGGATGCGAACGGGAAACCCGCGATGGGGCTGTCGGCGCGCTGGATCGAGCAGGCGGTGGAAGGTAGCCTGAGGCGGCTGGGAGCAGAGACGATTGACCACTATTTCTCTCACCGGCCCGACGATGGGGTGCCCCACGCGGAAACGCTGGCGGCCTATGACCGGCTGATCAAGGCGGGCAAGGTGCGGTCGATCGGTGCGTCGAACTTTAGCGTGGCGCAGTTGCAGGGCGCTTTGGACACGGCGGATCGAGAGGGTTTGCCGCGCTATTCCTCGATCCAGCCGGAGTATAATCTGTACGATCGGGCAAAGTTGGAGGGTCCGCTGTTGGACCTGTGCCGCGCGCAAGGGTTGGGGGTGATCCCGTATTATGGCCTAGCCTCGGGGTTTCTGTCGGGCCATTACCGCGACAAGGCGGCGACGGCAGGCAAGGCGCGGGCGGGGCGGCTGGAAAGCTATATGACGCCGCGCGGGTTTGGCATTCTGGCAGCACTGGATGATGTGGCTGCAAGGCATGGTGCCAACCCGGCGCAAGTGGCGCTGGCCTGGGTGGCGGCGCAACCGGGGCTGACCGGGCCAATCGCGTCGGCAACCAGTGTGGTACAGGTGGTCGATCTGGTCGCCGCTGCAAAGCTGGAACTTTCGGCGCACGATTTAAGCGATCTGGGTCGCGCGTCGGCGTAAGTTGACAAAGCGAAGTGCGCTAGGCAAACGCCCGCGCCATTTCCGCGATGATCATTGCCGCTGACACCGCGCCGGGATCGGCGTGACCGATGCTGCGGTCGCCAAGTCGTGCCGCGCGGCCCATTGTTGCGATCATCTCAGTCGTCGCTGCAGCGCCAGCGTCAGCGGCGGCCACAATGCCCGGCCAATCGGCCCCGGCCTGCGCTGCGTCGGCGGCGGGCAGCCAAGCGTCCAGCATTGTCTTTTGGCCGCGCTCGGCCTTGCCGCGCTGCTGGATGCCATCGGCCATTGCAGTGATAATGGCGGTACATTCGGGCCGTGGCATGGACTTGCGCGGACCGGCGGTCTTTCCAGCGCGGATCAAAGCGGTGGCGTATAGCGGGCCGGACGAAGCGCCGACCGCGTTCAGAAAGCCCTTGGCAGCAGCGTTGAAAATCTCTTGCAGCGTGGGATCGGTCAGGGCGTTGGCGGCGGTTGCAGCAGCGGCCATGCCTTGCTCCATCGCAATGCCATGATCGGCGTCACCGATGGCACCGTCCAGCGCGCACAAGGCGTCGCGTTCGATGGCCATGCGGTTTGCGAGGGCGGTGAACAAGGCGGCGAGGTCGGTCGTGGTGAACTCCATCTAGCCCACCCGGAACATGGCGCAGTCGCAGGGATGGTCGATCATGCGGATCAGTTCGTCGTCGAGATGCATGAGGGTGATCGACGCACCCGCCATCTCCATCGCGGTGCAATAGGGGCCGATCAGCGCCTTGTGAACGGTCAGCCCTGCCTGCGTCAGACGTTCGGCAACACGGGCATAGAGGATATACAACTCCATCAGCGGCGTTGACCCCAGCGAGTTGACCAGCACCGCCACCTTGGCCCCGGCAGGCGCGCGCATTTCCGTCAGGATCGCGTCCATGATCTCATCCGCTACGGCGTTTGCGGACTGCAAAGGGCCACGGCGGACGCCGGGTTCGCCGTGAATGCCCATGCCAATCTCCATCTCGCCCGCTGGCAGGTCAAAGTTCAGGCGGCGGGTTTGTGGCAGCGAACAGGCGGACAGCGCCACGCCCATCGTATAAGTGCGGGCGTTGGCGTGACGGGCGATGCGTTCAACCTCGGCCAAAGGCAGCATCAGATCGGCGGCGGCACCGGCAGCTTTGAAGATGAACACGTTACCCGCAACGCCGCGCCGCTTGGCCGGGTCGGTGGCAGAGGCAATGTCGTCGGTTGTCAGGACGGTGCGCGCCTCTATCCCCTCCATCTCCAACAATTCAGTCGCCATGTCGAAGTTCATCACGTCGCCTGCGTAATTGCCGTACATGAACAGCACCCCCGCCCCGCCATTTGCCGCCATGGCAGCATCGACAGCGGGTTGGGGTGGCGGCGAGGCAAACACGTTGCCTACGGCGGCGGCATCGGCCAGACCTTTGCCGACAAAGCCAACGAACGTGGGTTCGTGGCCGGAACCGCCGCCGATGACCAGCGCGACCTTGCCGGGACGCGGGCCGTGTCTGGCGATGATGGCGCGGGGGGCGTTTTCAGAGCGCCACAGGTGATCGGGATGGGCAGCCATGACACCCGTCAGCATCTCGTCCACGGCGGCGTTGCCGTCATTGATCAGCTTTTGCGTCGGTGCCATCGGTTTCCCCCTCAACCCGCGTTGTACTTGGCGTCAACTTCGTTGATCGCGGTGACGTTGCCAGCGGAGCGGCCATTTTCGTCAAACGTCTGCGCGAGATAAGCGTCGGCAATTGCCTTGGCGAGTTCGATGCCGATTACCCGCGCGCCCATCGTGATGATCTGTGCATTGTTCGAAAGCGCGGCACGTTCGGCGGAATAGGTGTCGTGCGTCAATGCGGCACGAATGCCCGGCACCTTGTTGGCGGAAATGCAAACGCCGATCCCGGTGCCGCAGATTAGGATTGCCTTGTCATAGGTGCTCGCAATTACGCCAGATGCGACACGGTCGGCGAGGTTGGCATAGAACGGCTCCGCTCCGGCATCGGTGCGGGACACTTCGGACACGTCGAAACGGGATTTCAGATGGTCGGCCAGCACTTTGGCCAGACCTTCCCCCGCAGAATCCCCGGCAATGGCTAGTTTCATCGTGATCTCCTTCACAAAGCTGCGGCGCATTTCGCCAGAATGTCGAGGTAGCCCGCGACGTTCCAGGCAGAGCGCCCGATGAACAGCCCGTCGATATGCGGGCTGGCGATAAGTTCGGCGCAATTGTCGGGGTTGACCGAACCGCCGTAAAGACAGGGGATGCGCCGATCCAGCACATCTTGCGCCACAGCAATTATCTGCGCCTGGCGGGCATCGGCATAGGCCGTTGTGGCCGGAATGCCGTTGACGCCAATCGCCCAGACGGGTTCGTAGGCGACGAGGATCGCGGCAGATTTCTGCGCTCCATCCAGCTTGCCCAAGGCGGTACGGACCTGAGTTTCCAGCACCTGATCCGCGCGACCCACCTGCCGTTCGGCCAAGGTTTCGCCAATGCAGATCAACGGGATCAGGCCGTGGCGCACAGCCGCCTCGGTTTTCAGCGCAACGGTTTCATCGGTTTCGTTGAAGAACTCACGCCGCTCGGAGTGACCGAGTTCGACGATATCAAGATTGCAATCTCTAAGCATCAGCGGCGAGATTTCACCCGTCCACGCCCCAGCATCAGCCCAGTGCATGTTCTGCGCGCCAACCTTGACAGTGGTTTCGGCCAGCATCGCCTTGACCTCGCGCACCACAGTGAAAGGCGGGATCACAAAGCGTTGGAGGCGCGGATCGGGGGTCACCGCGGTCAGACCGCGTGCAAAGGCTTGCGCCGCTGCCAGCGTCTTGTTCATCTTCCAGCTGGTGCCAATCCAGACGTGCGATTTGGTCATCTTGGTTCCTCCAGTAACGCCTGCGCGGTGCGTTCGTCGGTGATCAGACCTTTGAGCCGGCCACTTTTCAGCACAGCCCTGATCGCAGCAACCTTGTCCGCCCCCCCTGCGACCGCGACGATCCTGTCGATTTCTGGCGCAAAGGACACCGTCAGCGTGCGAGCGGTCAACGCGGTTAACAAAATACGGCCATTCGCATCGAAGAAATGCCCCAAAAGTTCGCCTACACCCCCATCAGCGCGGATCTTGTTGATCTCTTTC
>JBDSXE010000515.1:0-3286 GCA_039926325.1 Paracoccaceae bacterium
AAGGACGCAGGCAGCAGTTGGGATTTCGGGATGGACCGACCTTTTCTGGCCAAAGCCGAACACGACATCCTGACCCTCGCCGGAGTTAATATCGCCACCGGCATGGGCGGCGAGTGGATTTACGCCGGCACCGAACTGGGACTGACCCGAGTGCCGGACTGTTTTTGCCGCTGGCAAGGCGTGGAGGAGGCCGATCCGATGGCGGGGCTGGTCAACGGCAAGGTCGCCGTTACAGAGCAATCCCTGCCGGAGGGGCAGGCACTGCTGAGCCTCGCCGTCGCGCCCTCGGTTCCTGCGACGCTGTTCGCGGGGCTGCAAACGGGCGTCTGGAATTCCACCGATGTCGGGCTGAACTGGGCGCAGGTTTCTGACCATCCTGCGCCGCATCTTGCGGTGAACCCCACCGAACCGAACCACGTCATTGCCGCCGCTGACGGCGCAATCCTGTCCAGCCGCGATGGCGGCATCACCTGGTCCGCACCTGCGGCCGCATGAGGAAAACTCTGATGAAAACCAAACTGCTCACCGGTTTGTTGTTCGCGCTTGCCGCCCCGGCTTTTGCTGGCGAGACGGTCACGGTTTACCGCGCCCTAGGCTGTGTCTGCTGCGACAATTACGTGGATTATCTCAAGTCCAATGGATTTGACGTGACAACCATTGATGACGCCCAATTCCAGGATCGCGCCATCGCGGCGGGAGTGCCCAAAGAGGGTCTCGGCTGCCATCTGGCGATGATCGACGGCTATGTCGTCTCGGGTCTGGTTCCAGTCGAAATCATCAACCGGCTGATCGCCGACAAGCCGGAGATTACCGGGATCACCCTGCCCGGAATGCCGGGGAATGCACCGGGGATGTCGGACGCGAAGACTGGGACTTTGAAAGTCTACGCTTTCGCCCCAACGGGCGTCACCGTCTATTCCAATGAGTGAACGGGTGATATTTTCCAGGCGAAATGGCCTGCGACTTGCACTAATGGCCGGGGTTGTGGGGTTGTTGTTCGTTGCCGGATTGCTATGTGCGACGGTCCAACGCGGCGCAGCCACCACAAAACCTGCTTCCAGTCCGTATTTGGCCAGCCCGCCCTCGCCCGAGACCATTGCGCTCGGGACGGAACTTTACGGCAAGTATTGTGCATCCTGCCATGGTGTGAACTTGGAAGGGCAGCCCGACTGGAAACGACGTCTGTCCAGCGGCAAGATGCCGGCGCCTCCGCATGATGCCTCGGGGCATACTTGGCACCATTCGGATCAGGACCTGTTCCGCATCGTCAAAGAGGGGGTCGCGGTCATTGTAGGCAATGGCTACGAAAGCGACATGCTGGCCTTTGGTCCGGTATTGAGCGATGACGAGATCTGGGCGACGCTGGCCTATATCGAAAGCACCTGGCCCGCCCGGCAACGCACCGCACAGCACGAGCTGACCGTCAAAGCCGCGGAGACCATGCCGTGACGGACGGCGCGGACCCTCCAAACCCCGCCCGGCGGTTCAGCCTGCTGACCTTTGTTCCGGTGGTCGTCGCCGTGGCAATCGGTGGGGCTTTTTATTGGGGTATAAAGATCAGCACCGACACGCTGCCCTCGACTTTGATCGGTCGCCCGGTGCCGGACTTCGTCTTGCCACCCATCGAAGGTCGGCAGGATGGCCTCGCCAACGCTGACTTGCGAGGCAAGGTCTCGTTGGTCAATGTGTGGTCCTCGTGGTGCGTCCCCTGTCGGGCCGAAAACCCGTTGCTCGTTGCCCTTTCCAAAAGCGGTATCGTTCCGATTTATGGCTTGAACTACAAGGATAAGGCCAAGGATGCTTTGGGGTTTCTCGCCCAGTTCGGCGATCCCTACAGGCAGATCGGCGCGGACACTTCGGGTCGGGTAGCAGTCGACTGGGGCATCTACAGCGTCCCGGAAACCTATGTGATCGACGCCGACGGGCGGATTGCCTTCCGGCAAGTCGGCCCGATTGACAGCAACATTCTCGACGACGGGATTCTGCCCATGGTGGCGCGGCTGCAAGCAGGAGATGTCGTAAAATGAAGCACTTCGCTCTTTTATTGGCGCTTTTCGTCGGTTTCGCTACCTCGGCACTGGCACGCGACCTGATGCCATTGAATGCGTCCCCGCAGGAGATGCTGTCGCCGCCCTTTGTGGATGAAGCCGGTCACAAGCTGAAACTGGACAATTTCCACGGCAAAATCGTCTTACTGAATGTCTGGGCAACGTGGTGCGTCCCGTGCCGGACCGAAATGCCGACGCTGGACGCGCTTCAGGCCCAGATAGGCAGCGATCAGTTTCAGGTGGTGGAACTGTCGATCGACGAAGGCGGTTTTCCGGTGATCCGGCGGTTCTTCAGCGAAATCGGCATCACCCATCTGAAACCCTATCTGGCGGACAGTCTGCGTATCTTTGCCGCTCTGGCGGTGGATGGTTTGCCTACCACGATCCTGATCGACCGGCAGGGCCGCGAGATTGGACGTCTGGTCGGTCCCGCCGAATGGAACAGACCGGAATCCATCGCCTTCTTCGAAAAGATCATCGCATCCAAGGAGAACTGAGCATGACCGAACAATCTGCAAGCTGCTGTAGTCCTGCCGCCGACCATACCGGAGGTGCCAAGTATGGCTGGCGCACCATCGGGCGGCGCGGCAGGTTCCTGATCGTAGCCATTGCTGCAGCCGGAGGGCTGTATCTGAATTGGGGATGGGCCGTCGCCATCGGTCTCGCCCCGATCCTGATCGCCATCGCGCCTTGCGCCATCATGTGTGGCCTTGGGATTTGCATGATGGGTGGCGTCAAGAACCGCTCCGCAAAGCCCAACGCCCCCGGGGTGCCAAACCCTGCCGACCAACACTGAACCAAACCGCAACCTGAAACCCTGGAGGCTGACATGAACAAACTCACCGCGCTTACCTCTGCATTGGCTCTGGCGACCGCACTTGCCCTGCCGTCTCACGCTGGAGCAGAAACCACCACGCCCCCTGTTGTCCCCCAAGGCATAACGCAGGGCGACGCGATGATGGGCGGCCACATGCAGAGCATGATGGATATGATGAAGATGATGGGCGACGGCAAGTCTGACGGGGCTCTGTCCGACATGATGGGCATGTCCGAAATGACCCAAATGACCCAGATGATGCAAATGCAGCTGCAAATGATGCAGATGCAGCAAATGATGCAGATGACCCAGATGATGCTCAAATGCCAGCAGATGATGGCGGGAATGGCCGATCACTCTGACATGCAGATGAAACCCGGCGCGATGCCGCCAAAAGGCTGAGGTCTCGATTTCGTCGATA
>JBDSXE010000516.1:0-3751 GCA_039926325.1 Paracoccaceae bacterium
ATCGAGATGAATGATAACCCACTTTCCGCGCCAACCTGAAATCAGCTTGTGACGGGTAATTTAACATTTATGATCACGATGTTCGGTTAAACCTTTCCTCGACTCACTGCATCTCAGACATTGCTTCAGTCACTTCATCCCGTCATCTTCCCACTTGTCTGATTTTGGCGCGGCCATGGCTTTCAAGAACCAGTGCACCGGAAACATCAACTCCGGTCAGTAGTTTTCGACCGGTTTTGACATCGGGATATTCATTGGCTCCGATATAGCACTCATCAGGAAATACGGAGCAAGCGCCACCATCTCGCGCACCGACACCTTCAACCCGGCGGCCGGTTCTGCGAGCAGCGGCGCGATCCTGTCGACCGCAGTCAGATGTAGCTGGCAGAAACTCGATGCAAGCCCAAGACTGTCGCTGTCGTAAGGTTGCTCTCGGAAAATCCGGGCCAACCAAGTTTTGAATGGACAAGAAAGGTGCGTCTTTGCAGCGACATGGGGCGCACATCTACGCACCAACAGAAGCCAGAAGAGTCTTGCGGGCAGAATAGAGATGCGCCCTGCAGCTAGCTTCCACCCGAACGGGATCCAGAGAGAACAGTGCATCTATATAATTCATATGCTCAACAATAGCTGCCCGGTTCCGTTCGGCTTCATCGCTTTTGTTCCACTGGTAGTGATAGTGGAAGATCAGCGAGATCACGTCGTAAAAATCGACAATAAAACGGTTGTGCGAGGCGTCATTGACCAGCCGGTGAAACCGTTCGTCGAGATCGGAGAAGTCGTGATACCGGGTCACGATGTCGTTCTGAAGCGCAAGATGCTCTTTCTGAATGATTTTCAGCGATTTCCAAGCTGGTGCATCAGCGCGTTGGGCGACGAAAGCCAAAGCAGAGCGCATTTCAAACATTTCGCGAACTTCGAACAGTTCCAGTGCAAATTCGCGGGTGAAGCCCATGAAACACCAGCCGGAACCTGTGCGCCGTTCGATCATGCGAAATCGGCTGAAACGGTTGAGATATTCGCGGATACCTGAGGTCGAGACGCCGAACTGCCGGGCGAGGTCCAGTTCGTTGATGACGTCGCCCGGCTTGCGGTCAGCCCGCAGCATCCATTCCATAAATTTTTTCTCAACCTGCGTCGAAGTAGACAGCGTTTCGGTACGGTCGAAAGAATCTTGCGTGGCAGGCAGGCGCAAGAGGATGCGGTCAGGGCTGATTATTCCATTCACATTCAGCTTTGACAGCGCCTTGCGGATGGTGGTCCGACTTGCGCCAAGATGCTGATGCAGGGTTGTTTCCGAGGCAATCCGGTCGCCAAGCGGCTGTTCAGCCAGGTACTCAAGTATCTGATTGAACGTCTTTTTAAAGACCGCGTCGCCCTTCATCACTTGCCCTTTCACTACGCCCGTCCTTTCTGTAGGGCTTTTATCCTTAAAAAACAAGTTGACGGAAGCATGATCAGAATGTTTTTTATCGACAAGAGGCAGAGCGGGGAGGGGCGAATGGAAGAGTCGAAGGTGATCCTGACCATCCGGAATCTGCGGAAAAGCTTTGGCCCGGTCGAGGTGCTGCGCGGTGCCGATCTGGACCTTCACGCCGGTGAAGTGTTGGCGCTGGTTGGCGACAACGGCGCTGGCAAATCCACGTTGATCAAACATGTCGCCGGGGTCCACCGCGCCGATGCAGGCGAGATGCTGCTGGAGGGCCAACGGATTGACGTGTCCACCCCAAGGCAGGCGCGGGAAAATGGGATCGAGACGGTCTATCAGGATCTGGCGCTGGCCGATGACCTGTCGGTGGGGGCTAACATCTTCCTCGGCCGCGAGCCGATGAAGCGGCTGGCAGGCGTATTGCCTTATGTCGATGATCGGGCAATCAAACGCGAAACAGCTGCGTTGTTGAAACGGCTTGGCAGCCACATTCCGGCTGAGGCCAGGACCGTCGCACGCCTGTCGGGTGGCCAGCGGCAGGCGGTGGCCATTGCCAGGGCGATCTACTGGAAAGCCAAGGTCGTCATCATGGACGAACCAACGGCGGCCTTGGCGGTGATGGAGCGGGACAATGTGATACGCTACGCCCGCGAATTGGCCAAGGCTGGCGCAGGCGTCATCTACATCGGGCACAATCTAGTGGAAATCCTGCAGGTTGCCGACCGTATTGCCGTGATGTTCCGCGGCACGATCACCCACACAACAAGGGCAGAGGATACCACGCAGGAAGAACTGATCAAATACATGACTGGATACCAAAACCAAGGGAAAGCGGCCTGAACGCCGCATAGGGAGGTTACAATGTTTTCGAAATTGATGCTGGCAACTTCGGTTGCCACAGTGGCGCTATTGTCTGCGGGTGCAGGCCAAGCCGAAGTGAAAATCTCGGTCATCGTCAAGGCGACAACCTCGGAATACTGGCAGTGGGTGTTCAAGGGAGCCGAGGCCGCAGGGAAAGACCTTGGCGTCACGGTTGAGGAGTTGGGCACACCCAAGGATGATGCCGCCGGTCAAATCGGGGTACTTGAAAGCGCGGCCGGTTCAGCCCCCGCAGCCATCGTGATTGCGCCGACAGTTTCGGAAGCCTTGGGCGACCCGATCTCTGCCGTCACCGACATGGGCATTCCTGTCATCATGATCGACTCGGCGGCGAAGACTGAAAACTATGCGTCTTTCCTGACGACCAACAACCATGCAGGTGGCGTCGCGGCGGCGAATGCGATGGCCGACTGCATCAAGGCACGAACTGGCAAGGCCGCTGGCAAAGTAGCCTATATCACCGCAATGGCGGGCCATGAATCGCTCGACAGCCGCGACAAGGGCTTTGTCGAAGGCATCGCCGCCTATCCCGACCTGACGATGGTCGGCAACCGCGTCGGCAACAACGAAGAAGCCGAGGCGATGGGTTTTGCGGCTGATATGGTGACAAAAGACCCCGATCTGGTCGGCATCTTTGCCGATAACGCCCAGATGGGCACCGGGGCTGGCACATCGGTCAGCGAGCAGGGCATCGGTGGCAAACTTTGTCTTGTGGCCTTTGACGCCGATGCTGGCGAAGTTGAGCATCTGAAGGACGGCTCGATCTACGCGCTGATCATCCAAGATCCCTACATGATGGGCTATGCCGGGGTGTGGTATGGCTATGCGGCATCCAAGGGTGCGCGCCTGCCGAAGTTCGTCGATACCGGGGTGGGTGCAGTGACCCTGGCCAACATGGGCGATCCGGCCTTTGCCGGACTGCTCGATGTAACAAAGCGCACCTTGTCGCCCTTTACCGGCAAGTAGCGCCCGAGGCATGGGGTCATAGTCTCCATAGGCGGGCCCCATGCCTTTTTCCCCCTTCACGGCGCAAAGCCGACCCGGACGAAAGACATTCTTGATGACTAGGCTTTACCAGCGACTTCCGGTCGAAACTTATGTGTTGGCCTTCACCGTAATCCTGTGGGTCATCCTGACGCTGGTAGCACCCAACTTCCTGACCGGCGGAAATGTCAGCAACATAATGCGACAGGTCGCAGTTTCTGGGATCATCGCCATCGGGGCACTCTGCCCGATCCTGATTGCCGGGATCGACTTGTCGGTGGGGTCGGTGGCCGCCTTTTGCGGGGTGCTGGCAGCACAGATGCTCACGCACGACTTTGGGATTGCCTTGTCGATCATTCTGGCGATTGCAGCAGGGGTTTCCATTGGCGTGCTGAATGCAGTGGGCGTCGGCATTCTCGGCATCCCGGCTTTTATCATGACGCTGGCCGGATTGCAGGT
>JBDSXE010000517.1:0-11818 GCA_039926325.1 Paracoccaceae bacterium
TGTCGGCGATGGGATCGAGCATGGCGCCGAATTTCGACTCCTGCTTCCACAACCGGGCGAGGTAGCCGTCGAAATAATCGGTGATCGCGGCGGATGTGAACAGGGTCAGCGCGAACCAGTCCGCGAGGGGGCGGTGGAAATACAGGAACATCACCGGGACGCCGGGGGCGGCGAGCAGGCGTAGAAAAGTCAGCGTGTTCGGGATGGTCCACCGCATGGGGAATTGGTAGCGGATGGGGGGGGCGGGGGGAAGGGGGCGCGTGAGAGGCGAGCGGATGTGACGCGGCGGGGAATTTCACGCGTGAGATATTTGATAAGACATTGTAACTGTTGATATTAATGGTTTGTGTTAACTGTATTTTAAGCTGGCGACTAGTCGAGGTTGTCGTCAGGCTCGCGGCAAGAAGGCTTTTGCTCATGCGTGGTCAGCGTGAACGTTCATGAGCGGTTTTGCGTTTTATCCAACTTCTGCGATGCAAGCTTGACCGTTTGGCGTGGTTTTCCAACTGGCGAAGTAATTGAGCCGTGCTTACGGTGGCTAGGTGGACCGAAGCGCCAGAGGAGGAAACCGAGTGGATCCCCACCTTCCCCGATGGCGCAGCATTTCTCTGGACGCCGCGATGCGCCTGATTTATTGGGCAATATTCTGACCCGAACTCCAGAAAAGGTGAACCATGACCAACAACATGCTTTCTAGTGCCTTGCGTTTCCGCCCCTTTGCGATTGCCACGGGACTTGTTGTTGCGCTGGGGCTGCCCGGCGTTGCTTTGGCGGGCAACCTGCCCGCGCCGTATGTCAGCCGTGCGTTGGATGCCGTGTTGATCCCGGTCGATGCGTCGGTCCGTGAGGCGTTTAAACTGGCGGCAGATCAGAAGGGCGTGCTTGTCCTTGCGGTTTCGCCGAAAGGCGTGGCTGACGAGGCGGGTATCGCGCCGGGCGATGTGATCGAGTCGGCGCATGGCCGTGCGGTGACCGATCCGATCACGCTGGACGAGGTCGTTTATTACTGGATCAAGAAAGACAGCTTCGACTTCGGTTTTGACGGCTGGCATGACGGAAAGTCGCAGAAGTACACCTCTACCATTACGCTTGCTTCGTATATGGAGGTGATTGACGTGGCGGCGGTCGCGAGCTGGTCCAGCTATTCCTACGAAAGCTTCAGCTATTCGGAGTACACGACCGAATACAGTTCCGAAATTTCGGAATCGTACACCGAGTCTGAAACGACGATCGAAGAGACGACTTCGTCAGAGGAATTCGCAACCGAGGAAACCACCGACGAGGCTACCTCTGAGGAAACCACGACCGAAACGACGACTGAAGATGCGACCACGACCGAAGATTCGACTAGTGACGATTCTGCCGCTACGGATGATGCTGCACCTGCGGACGATGCAGCCCCTGCGGACGATGCCAGTGGCGACGAACCGATAGTGGATGATGCAGGCGGCGATAGCAGCGGCGACGCCGTAGAAGAATAACTTGCCCACCATTTGACCAAGGCCCTGGGCGTTTTCCGGGGCCTTTTTTTCGTTCATGGATTGAAGAAGTTGTAGATCGTCTCTGCTATTGACTGTGAAATCCCCGCTACGGCCGTCAGGTCCGGGATACCAGCGCGCGCTACCGCCTTGGCCGAACCGAAGTGTTGCAGTAGGGCGCGTTTCCTTGTGGCGCCGACACCGGGAATATCGTCAAGCGGGGTGATCGAGACGGCTTTCGCGCGTTTGGCGACGTGGGCACCGTTGGCCCATCGGTGCGCCTCATCCCGCAGGCGCTGGATGAAATACAGCACGGGGTCGTTCATTTTCAGGGCAAAGGGTGGCTTGGCTTCGCGGTGGAACACTTCCTTGCCAGCGTCGCGATCTTCGCCTTTGGCAACGCCGATCATCGCGATGTCCTGAATGCCCAGTTCGTGGAGGATTGAGGCAACCGCCGAGACTTGGCCGACGCCGCCGTCGATCAACAGTAGGTCGGGCCAGGTGTCGGTCTTATGGTCGGGGTCTTCTTTCAGCAGGCGTTCGAAGCGCCGGGTCAGAACCTCTTTCATCATGCCGAAGTCGTCCGAATTGGCCCCTGCTTCGGATTTGATGTTGAACTTGCGGTATTGGGATTTAAGGAAGCCATCCGCGCCAGCGACGATCATACCACCGACGGCGTTGCTGCCAGAGATGTGGGCGTTGTCGTAAACCTCGATCCGGCGCGGCGGATTGTCCAGATCGAAGGCGTCCGCCAGACCTTCCA
The DNA here is from genome assembly GCA_039926325.1 of Paracoccaceae bacterium. Lineage (GTDB taxonomy): Bacteria > Pseudomonadota > Alphaproteobacteria > Rhodobacterales > Rhodobacteraceae > Stagnihabitans. Next base: position 2,242 of record JBDSXE010000517.1, read on the forward strand.
GCAGCTTGTTCTGGGTGGAATTTTCCGACATGCGACGGGCCAGGCTTTCGCGGGCGTTGCGGGTAGCGTTTTCGACGAGTTCCACCTTTTCGCCACGTTGCGGGACGGCAAGTTCGACGCGGCGGCCAGCGCGGTCGGACAGCAGTTCGGTTACGAGATCGGGGTTTTCAACCGGGTGTGACAACAGGACAAGGCGCGGCGGTTCCTTGTCGTCGTAGAACTGGGCGAGGAAAGCCTCCATAATCTCGGGCGCTTCGGCACCTGCGCCGGTCTTGGGGTAGAAGTCGCGGTTGCCCCAACTTTGGTTGGCGCGGATAAAGAACACCTGCACGCACGCCTGACCCTCGTTGAGGTAAAGGGCGACAACATCGGCTTCGGTGACGCCAGCGGGGTTGATGCCCTGCGATTGCTGAACCTGCGTCAGCGCCTTGATGCGGTCGCGCAGGGCGGCGGCGCGTTCAAACTCCATCTGATCCGAGGCGCGGTTCATTTCGGTGGCGAGGTTGGCCTGAACGTCGGTCGTCTTGCCTTGCAGGAAACGTTCGGCGTCGGCAACCAGCGTGGCGTAACCGGGGCCGTCGATCTTGGCGACACAAGGCGCAGAGCAACGCTTGATCTGGAATTGCAGGCAGGGGCGGGTGCGGCCTTCGAACATGCTATCCGAGCAGTTGCGGAGAAGGAAAACCTTTTGCAGTTGGTTCAGCGTGCGGTTAACGGCACCGGCGCTGGCGAAGGGGCCAAAGTAGCTGCCCTTTTCGGATTTCTTGCCGCGGTGTTTCTTGATCTGCGGGAAGGCATGGTCCTTGGCGATCAGGATATTGGGGAAGCTTTTGTCGTCGCGCAGAAGCACATTGTAGCGCGGCTTCAGCTGTTTGATGAGGTTCTGCTCCAAGAGCAGCGCCTCTGTCTCTGTGCGCGTGGTTAGAAACAGCATTGAGACGGTTTCGAATATCATTCGGGCGATACGCAAGCTGTGACCGGAGGGGCGCGCGTAGTTCGACACCCTCGCCTTCAGATTGCGGGCCTTGCCGACGTATAGCACTTCACCCTTGGCGTTCAGCATCCTGTAGACGCCGGGCGAGCCGTCAAGCGTCTTGAGATAGGCCTGGATGACGTCGTGGCCCGTTGATGGATTGGGTGAGTCGTTCAAGGGGTGGGCCTTTTGCGAAGGGCGCGATTCTGTCCCGTGCTGCAATGATAGGAGGGCAGAGAGCAAGAGAAAAGCTGTCCACGGTTTCTGTGGATAACCTTGCGGACAAGATTTCCGGAGCGGCAAATTTCCCTTGTTTTTGGCCCGCTTCGTTAATCTGCCTATAAATTAGGCGTCTTAGTAAGCGGTTGAAATACAACGAAAGATTTTTGACTGTCCGGCAAATACCTGATAAGACAAGATAAATTGTAAAGCGTTTGTGAACGTCGTCGCGAAAGTGCACAAGTCGCGGTGCGTTGACATTTTCCTACTCTACACCCAGCACATCTGGGGTCTGCCAGACCAGATGCTGACCGCCGTCGACAGCGATCATCTGGCCTGTAACAGCGGGTGAATCAAGGAAAAATCCAAGTGCTGCGGTGATGTCAGACGGGCTTGCGCCGCGCTGCAAAAGCGTCGCCGCGCGTTGGCGGGCAAAGTGCGTATCGCTTTGCCGGGTGCCCTGTACCGTGGGGCCGGGGCCGATACCGTTGACACGGATATTCGGGGCCAAAGCCTGCGCGGTGGTTCGGGTTAGGGCCCAAAGCGCGTGTTTGGCTAGGGAGTAGGTGATGAATTCCGGCGTGGGTTTCAGCACGCGCTGGTCGATCATGTTAAGGATCAGGCACTGTGCCATCGGCTCGCCATTCGCATCAATCACTGCGGCAGGGGCTTGGGCGGCAAAGGCTTGGGTCAGCACGAACGGTGCCCGCAGGTTAGAGCCGATGTGACGGTCCCACGATGTGCGGGTGGCGGTGCTGATGTTGTCATATTCGAAGATCGAAGCGTTGTTGACCAGCACCGTCAGCTGGCCATCCAATGCATCGGCGGCGCGAGGGACCAGCGCCTGTAACGCCTCCTCGTCCAGCAGGTCGGCCTGCAGCGCCACGGCTTTGCCGCCCATCGCAGTAATCAGCGCCACGGTTTCCAGCGCATCAACCTGGCTGCTGGAATAGTGAACGACGACGTCATGGCCACGCTGCGCGAGATACAGCGCGATCGACCTTCCGATGCGCTTTCCCGCGCCGGTGACGAGCGCCCTCATCCCTTGCCGCACACGCAAGGTGTGGTGCCGATCACCGTGCGCCCGCAGTTGCCGCATTTGGCGCGGGTGGCGAGTTTCGGCGGCGGTTCTGGCGGGCCGCGCAGGAATTTGGTCACGATGCTGCCGATCATCGAGATGCCGGCAAGGACGACCAGAAACAGTATAACAACTCTGATCATGTCATAACCCGTGATGCGCCCAAAGCGCGCGTTCTTCGATGGCGGCAAGAGTGTCGTCGGCCAGATTCAGGCCAAACCGGCTGAGCAGCGATTTCTTCTGGCCGTGCGGGATCAGACGCACCTTATCGCCGTACAGGTCTTTCAACTTGGGCACCAAATGGGCAAGGCCGTCGGCCAAGCCAACGTCAATCGCCTGTTGACCGACCCAGATGTCGGCGTTGAACAGATCGGCATCGGCAAGACGCGCGCCACGGCTGGCTTTGACATGGGCGATGAAAGCATTGTGAATCGGGGTCTGGATGGCCTTGAGCCGGTCGATATCTTCGGGCTTTTGCGGCAGGAACGGGTCAGCCAGCGATTTGCTGCGACCTGCCGTCACCACGCGCCGCTCTATCCCCTGTTTCGCCATCAGTTCCTGGAACCCGAACGAGGCAAAGATAACGCCGATGGAACCAACAAGGCTAGAGGCATCGACCCAAATCTGATCCCCGGCGCAGGCCAGCCAATAGCCGCCAGATGCTGCCATATCCTCGACAAACGCATGGACTGGAATTTGCTTTTCATCAGCCAGACGGCGGATGCGGGCGGCAATCAGCGAGGATTGCACCGGCGATCCACCAGGGGAGTTGATTTGCAACGCCACGGCGACCGGTTTGCCGCGCGAGAAGGCGCGTTCGATCAGGGGCGCCATCGCGGCATCCGACAGACCACGAGAGCCGGTGCCAATCGCACCTTGCAGGCGGATCACGTTGACAAGCGGCGGTTTGGGCAGGAATGGGATGCTGAATTTCATGGCGTACTAGGTAAGTCTGCAAAGCCTTGCGGGCAAGGGCGGAATGCGGGTTAGTAAGGTATGATCGACAAGCTGGAAATGTTCATCGCCCTTGCCAATGAACGGCATTTCGGCCGGGCTGCTGCGGTATGCGGCGTGACTCAGCCGACTTTGTCATCAGCGATCCGCCAGTTGGAGGATCAGTTGGGTGTACAATTGGTGTTTCGCGGGTCGCGGTTTCAGGGGCTTACACCGGAAGGCCAGCGCGTTCTTGACTGGGCGCGGCGGATTGCCGGCGACATGCGGGCGCTGCGGGACGAGATGCGGACGGTGCATTCGGGGCTGTCAGGTAATCTACGGCTGGGGGTCATTCCGACCGCATTGCCGATGATTGCCGACCTGACCGGGCCATTCGTGGCACGGCATCCCAATGTAAGGGTGACGGTGCTATCGCGCACCTCGGCCGAAATCCTTGCGGGGATAGAGCGGCTGGAACTGGATGCCGGGCTGACCTATCTGGACAACGAACCGCTGGGGCGGGTGGCGCAGGTGCCGCTGTATACCGAGTTCTACCGCTTCCTGTGCGCCCCCGGTTCGACCTTTGCCGGCCGTGCGCGGGTAACATGGTCAGAGGTGGCTGGCGAACCGTTGTGTCTGCTGACCGCCGACATGCAGAACCGCCGGATCGTCAATCAGCATCTGGCGGAAGTTGGGGTCAAGGTGGTGCCGACGGTCGAATCCAACTCTACCATCGCGCTGATCGCCCATGTGAAAACCGGCAAATGGGCGTCCGTGGTGCCGATGAAACTGGCGGGCATGTTCACCGATGGCGGTCTTCACTCCATCCCGATTACTGATCCGGAGGTGGAGCATCTGGTTGGCCTGATTGCAGCCCGGCGCGATCCGCAAACGCCGGTTCTGGCCGCGTTGATCGATGAGGCGGCCAAGCTGGGGACAAGGTTGTTACGATAGAGCGCGTCTATCAAACAACGGGATATCGACATTGATTTCCCTATCAAACGGCGTATGACCACCGATGTAGCCGGAGTAGCCAGAATGACCGATGACATTGCCGCGCAAGTGGGCGAAATCCTGACCCTGCATAACGGGCGCGAGGGTGCGTTGCTGCCGATCTTGCATGACGTCCAGGCGGCGTTCGGCATGGTGCCGCAAGAAGTGCTGCCGCAGATCGCCAAGGCGCTGAACATCTCCAAAGCGGAAGTGCATGGCGTGGTATCGTTCTATCACGATTTCCGCGATCATAAGTCCGGCACGCATGTCGTCAAACTGTGCCGGGCAGAGGCGTGTCAGGCCGTGGGTGCCGACCGCGTTGCAGCGCACGCGCAGGCGGCGCTGGGGGTCGATTGGCACGGCACGACCGCGGACGGCAGGGTGACGCTGGAGCCGGTATTTTGCCTTGGGCTGTGCGCCTGTGGACCGGCGGCGCTGGTCGATGGCCGGGTTGTAGGGCGTGTTGATGAAGCACGGTTTGACGCGCTGGTAGCCGGGGTGCGGGCATGAAGATTTTTGTGCCACTGGATGCCGCAGCCAAAGCTTTGGGCGCTGATGAAGTTGCGGCTGCGGTGATGGCAGAGGCTGCACGGCGCGGCGTCGTCGTGGATCTGGTTCGCAACGGCTCACGCGGGATGGTCTGGCTGGAACCGCTGGTTGAGGTGGTGACGGATGCGGGCCGAGTCGCGTTCGGGCCGTTTGACGTGGCGGACGTGGCGGGCTTGTTCGGTGATTTGGCGTTGCACCCCAAGGCGTTGGGGCTGACGGACGACTTGCCATGGATGAAGGGGCAGACGCGGCTGACGTTTGCCCGTGTTGGCGTGATTGATCCATTGTCGATGGCGGACTATGCGGCGCATGGCGGTCTGGTCGGCCTGCGGCGGGCTTTGGCGATGTCCGGCATGGACGTTGTGGCCGAGGTTACGGCGTCGGGCCTGCGTGGGCGTGGCGGGGCTGGATTTCCGACCGGCATCAAGTGGAAAACGGTGGCAGACGCCAAGGCGGACCGCAAATACATCGTCTGCAATGCGGACGAGGGCGACAGCGCGACCTTTGCCGACCGCATGTTGATGGAAGGCGACCCCTTCACCCTGATCGAAGGCATGGCGATTGCCGGGCTGGCTGTTGGCGCGATCAAGGGGTTTGTGTACATTCGTTCAGAATACCCCGATGCGATTGATGTGATGTCTCGGGCAATTGTTGTTGCGCGGGCTGCGGGGCTATTGGGCGCATCGGTTCTGGCGTCAGGTCGTGCGTTCGACATGGAGGTACGCGTTGGTGCCGGGGCGTATGTTTGCGGCGAGGAAACTTCGCTGCTGAACAGCCTGGAGGGCAAACGGGGCGTAGTTCGCGCCAAGCCGCCACTGCCCGCGCTGGAAGGGTTCATGGCAAAGCCCACGGTCGTTAACAACGTGATCTCATTGGCGACGGTTCCGGTGATCATGGAGCGCGGGGCGGCGTTCTACAAGGATTTCGGGCTTGGCCGTTCGCGCGGCACGATTCCGTTGCAGATCGCTGGCAATGTGAAACACGGTGGGCTTTACGAATGCGCGTTCGGGTTGACGCTGGGTGATATCGTTGACGGCATCGGCGGTGGCACTTTGTCGGGCCGTCCGGTGAAAGCGGTGCAGGTTGGTGGGCCGCTTGGCGCATATTTCCCGCGTAGTCTATTCGACACGCCGTTTGGGTATGAGGAATTCGCTGGCAAAGACGGATTGATTGGCCACGCGGGGCTGACGGTATTCGACGACATTGCCGATATGCTGAAACAAGCCAGATTTGCTATGGAGTTCTGTGCGATAGAGTCCTGCGGGAAGTGCACGCCGTGCCGGATTGGCGCGGTGCGGGGCGTTGAAACGGTGGACCGGATTGCGCGTGGCGATGCCAGCGCGATCCCGCTGCTGACGGACCTTTGCAATACCATGAAGGCGGGATCGTTGTGTGCTTTGGGCGGCTTCACACCCTACCCGGTGATGTCGGCCCTGACGCATTTTCCCGACGACTTTGCCCGTGTCAAGGAGGCCGCCGAATGAAAGACTTCATCATCCCGGATCGTGATTTCGGAACGCCTGCGGCCAAATCGAAACAAATGGTCACATTGAGCATTGATGGTTTTGACGTGACTGTGCCAGAGGGCACGTCGATCATGCGGGCGGCGGCAGAGGCGGGCATTCAGGTGCCAAAACTATGCGCCACCGACTCTGTCGATGCGTTTGGTTCGTGCCGACTGTGTCTGGTAGAGATCGAGGGCCGCAATGGCACGCCGGCCTCTTGTACCACGCCTGTAGCTGCTGGGATAAAAGTCCACACCCAGACCGGGAAACTAAAGCAACTTCGCCGTGGGGTGATGGAGCTTTATATCTCTGATCACCCGCTGGATTGCCTGACTTGTTCGGCCAACGGTGACTGTGAATTGCAGGATATGGCGGGTGCCGTCGGCCTGCGCGATGTGCGGTACGAGGCAATTGATACTCATTTCAAAGCGAGGGACACGTCGGGCAAAGCCAATCCGCAGTACATCGCAAAAGACGACAGCAACCCGTACTTCACCTATGATCCGCAGAAATGCATCGTTTGTTCGCGGTGTGTCAGAGCGTGCGAAGAGGTGCAGGGCACGTTTGCGCTGACGATCGAGGGGCGCGGTTTTGACAGCCGCGTGTCGTTTGGTGCCAAGACTGACAACGCTCTGGCATCGGATTGCGTCTCGTGCGGCGCTTGCGTTGCGGCTTGTCCTACGGCGACTTTACAGGAAAAGTCGATCATCGAAATTGGCACGCCGTCGCATTCAGTGATTACGACCTGCGCCTATTGCGGTGTCGGTTGCACCTTCAAGGCAGAGATGCGCGGCGATGAACTCGTTCGAATGACGCCGTATAAGCATGGCAAGGCGAACCGTGGGCACAGCTGTGTCAAGGGGCGGTTTGCCTACGGCTATGCCAGCCATAAGGACCGGATTTTGAACCCGATGATCCGGGATTCGATCAACGATCCGTGGAAAGAGGTTAGTTGGCCCGAGGCGATGGAGTTCACGGCGCGGCGGATGGGTGCCCTGATTGAGAAGCATGGACGGCATTCGGTAGGGGTGATCACATCGTCGCGCTGCACGAATGAAGAAGCCTACCTGGTGCAAAAGCTGACCCGTGCAGTGTTTATGAACAATAATACGGATACCTGCGCGCGGGTTTGCCACTCGCCAACCGGCTATGGCCTGGGTCAGACGTTTGGCACCAGCGCCGGGACGCAAGACTTTGATTCAGTGGAGCAAACGGATGTCGTGCTGATCATCGGGGCCAATCCTACCGATGGCCACCCGGTGTTTGCATCGCGGCTGAAAAAGCGATTGCGGCAGGGTGCCAAGCTGATCGTGATTGATCCGCGTCGCACAGATATTGTCGAAAGCCCGCATGTCAAGGCGGCGCACCATCTTGCGCTGACGCCGGGCACAAACGTGGCGATGGTGACGGCGCTGGCGCATGTGATCGTAACCGAGGGTTTGTTCAACGAAACGTTCATTCGCGAACGCTGCGACTGGGATGAATTCCAGGACTATGCGGAGTTCGTTTCGCAACCACAGAATTCGCCCGAAGCGGCGGCCTTCCTGACCGGCGTAGATGCAGATGAGGTTCGGGCTGCGGCGCGGCTGTATGCCTTGGGCGGCAATGGTGCGATCTACTACGGGCTTGGCGTCACTGAACATTCGCAGGGTTCCACCACCGTTATCGGCATCGCGAACCTTGCCATGCTGACCGGCAATGTTGGGCGGGCGGGCGTCGGTGTGAACCCATTGCGCGGGCAGAACAACGTGCAAGGCTCTTGCGACATGGGATCGTTCCCGCACGAACTGCCGGGTTATCGGCACGTCAAGAACGACAATGTGCGCGAGATTTTTGAAAGCCTGTGGGGCGTGAAGATCGACAATGAGCCAGGGCTGCGTATCCCCAACATGCTGGATGCGGCGGTCGAGGGTACGTTCAAGGGGCTGTATTGTCAGGGCGAGGATATCCTGCAATCTGATCCGGACACCAAGCACGTCTCAGCCGGTTTGGCAGCGATGGAATGCGTGATTGTCCATGACTTGTTCCTGAATGAAACCGCGAACTACGCCCACGTATTCCTGCCCGGTTCGACATTTCTAGAGAAAAACGGCACGTTTACCAATGCCGAACGCCGGATCAACCGCGTTCGCAAAGTGATGGCGCCGCGAAATGGCTACGAGGATTGGGAGGTTACCCAGTTGCTGGCCAATGCAATGGGGGCGGACTGGAACTATACCCACCCGAGCCAGATCATGGACGAAATCGCAATGACGACTCCGTCATTTGCGGGCGTGAACTATGAACTGCTGGAGACGCTGGGTTCGGTCCAATGGCCGTGCAACGAACAGGCACCAGAAGGCACGCCGCTGATGCATGTGGACGGTTTTGTGCGCGGCAAGGGTAAGTTCATCAACACCGAATATGTGGCAACCGACGAACGCACCGGGCCGCGCTTTCCGTTGCTGCTGACCACCGGGCGGATTTTGTCGCAGTATAACGTCGGGGCACAGACGCGGCGGACGGCAAACGTGGTGTGGCACGACGAGGATGTGCTGGAAATCCATCCGCATGACGCCGAGGTACGTGGTGTCAAGGATGGGCAGTTTGTGCGGCTGGCATCACGGTCGGGCGATACAACCTTGCGTGCGACGATTACTGATCGGGTCAATCCGGGCGTGGTTTATACGACCTTCCACCATCCTGATACGCAGGCCAACGTGATTACGACCGATTATTCGGATTGGGCCACGAATTGCCCGGAATACAAGGTGACTGCGGTTCAGGTCGCACCCTCCAACGGGCCAACTGAGTGGCAAGAAGAGTATAACGAGCAGGCACGCCAGTCGCGGCGCATTCTTTCCGCGGCCGAGTGATGCAGGCCAGCCGCCCTTTGCAGCGCCTGTCCTTTGGGGCGGGCGCGGTGCAGCAAGGTCTGCGGACCCTGCCGGAAGAGGTGGCTGTTGCGCTGTCCTTTAACGGGACGACGCAGGCGGTGATGATGGCTACGCCGGACGATCTGATTGATTTCGCTTACGGATTTGCACTGACCGAAGGCATTGCCACGCCAGACGAGGTGGACACAGTTGATGTGGTCGAAACGGCGAATGGTCTGGATGTACAGGTGTGGCTGAAGTCTGAGGCAGAGGCGCGGCTGTCCAAACGGCGGCGCACGATGGCGGGACCAATTGGCTGTGGGCTGTGCGGGATCGACTCGTTGGACGAGGCGATGCGAAAGATGCGGCCAATTCCAAAATCATCGTTCACAATGCGACCTGATGAGGTGATGCAGGCGATTGCCACGCTGCCGGGCGCACAGCCGCTGCATGATGCGACGCGGGCGGTTCA
>JBDSXE010000518.1:0-2513 GCA_039926325.1 Paracoccaceae bacterium
AAGCTGCCGCGATGTCGCGGCGCAGCGCGACGATCGCACCGCCACCTTAATCACCGTGGCCTTAAGTTCCCCCAGAGGGTGATTGCAAACGAAAGGCCGGCAAACGCTGCGGCGATGGCAAACGTCAGTCGCAGACCGCTTTCGCCTCCTGCTGCCAGTCCCAGTACCTCCACGCCCTTTGAGCCATAGGCAAACAGAGCGCCCATAGCGGATGCGCCCGTGATGAGGCCGAGGTTGCGGGAGAGGCCCAGAAGAGCGGATGTAACGCCCCGGCGGTCCTGCTCGGCACTGTTCATGACAGCGGTGTTGTTGGCCGCCTGAAAGAGTGCATAGCCAGCGGTGACAAGAACGAGACTGCATGCGTAACCGAGGCCACCAAGCATGCCGGGAAGGATGGTCATGAGACAGGCACCGACCATGAGACCAATTAGACCGATCACCATCACGACAAAGGTTCCAAATCCGTCCACCAATCGGCCGGCCGGGACGCCAGTCAGTGCCGAGACAGCCGGGCCGATCGACATTACCAGCCCAACCTCAACCGGAGCCAGCTTCAAAACCCCTGAAAGATAGAAGGGACCCACGACCAGCGTTGCCATTACAATCGTGGAGACGAGTGCCATCGATGCGAGGCCAGATTGCAGTGATCTGTCCCGCAGCAGGCGCAGTTGAACCAGCGGATCGATCACGCGAGACTCGAGCACGACAAAACCCAGCAGGCCGATCAGCGACAGTCCTCCAAGGATCGCGTTGATTGCACCGAATGCGCCGCCGCCCAGCGTCGTTGACAGGGCATAGGCGCCAAGTGACGCTGCAAGTAGGAGCATCCCGGCCACGTCGAATGTGAAGGGACGGCGCGCGACAGGTGCATCTGCAGGGAAAACCTGCTGACCAACCAAAAACGCCACCCCGCCCGCGCCCGCCATGACGACGAAAACGGCCTGCCAGCCGAACCACGCGATCAAAGCACCACCGAGTGACGGCCCAAGTGCCGTGCCCACGGCGGATACGGTCCCCAATAGTCCCATGGCGCTGCCGGTACGGTCTTTTGGCACCATGTCACCGACTGATGCGATTGTAAGCGCCATCATGATCGCAGCGCCAAGCCCTTGCACTCCGCGCGCCGCCACCAGCGCCCAAAGATTGGGGGCGAGCACACAGCTAACCGATGCAAGAATGAATATCGCGATGCCGATCAACAGCAGTTTGCGGCGACCGAGCATGTCACCCAGACGCCCGGCGCCGACAATCAGGCTCGTCACAGCCAGAAGGTAGGAAATGACGACCCACTGAACGTCTTGAAAAGGCGCTTCGAATGCTGCGGCAAGCGTTGGCAAAGCCACATTGGCGATGCTTGTGCCCAGGGACGGCAGCAGCATGGCGAGCGACAATGCTCCAAGCCGCCGACGATAGCTGTGATCCGTTTGGGATGTCAGTGTGGCGGTCATCGCGTGCTTGCCCCCGGTGCCGTGATCAGCATGCCGACCAGACGCCGAGTGATCGGTGCGACAATGAGCACGACGGGGAAAGCAAAAAGCCAGGACGGCAGCCAGGCGCCAACCCACAGGTCGAAGAAACCGTCGACGGGACCGGCATTGCGCAAGGTGGCAATGCCGGAAACGGTAAAGGACATCAGGCCAGAAAGGATGAGGCCAAACAGAGCGGGGGCAAATTTAGCGGGCATTTGATACTCCTTGGTTAAGACTGCTTGTCAGATAGTCCCCTGCGCCCTATTGCGGAACACGCACTGATTGCACTGTATCCTTGCGCCGGACGCCATGTGGCGATGGAGACCGACGATGCCCGACCTGAACCTTCTGTTGGCTCTGGATGTCCTTTTGGCCGAAGGCAGCGTGGCTGGCGCTGCGCGCCGGTTGCAGCTCAGCCCCTCGGCCATGAGCAGAACTCTGGCCCGGCTGCGTGAGGTCACGGCTGATCCGTTGTTGGTCCGAGCGGGGCGCGGGCTGGTGCCAACGCCGCGCGCCATTGAATTGCGTGCACAGGTCGGCGCGCTGGTGGAGGGTGCCAATGCCCTGCTGCGTCCGGCCGAAAAGCTTGATCTTGGCACCTTGCAGCGGCACTTTACCTTGCGGACCAGCGAGGGTTTTGTCGAAACCTTTGGTCCTCAGCTGCTTGGCTTGGTGGAAAGTCAGGCGCCCGGCGTAACGTTGCAGATTCTGACCAAGCCCGACAAGGAAAGTGCGCCGTTGCGCGAGGGCGAGGTTGATATCGAAACCGGCGTCATTGATGCCCAGACAGCGCCCGAGCTGCGTGCATTACCCCTATTCGAAGACCGCTGGGTCGGGGTCGTGCGGTCGGATCATCCTTTGGCGCAAGGGACGATGACCGCCGACCGCTTTGCCGCTTGCGGTCATGTCCTGGTGCTGCGGCGCGGATTGCACAGCCGGGAGATCGACGAAGCGGTGCGCGTGGCAGGGCTTGAGCGGCGAATTTCTACTGTCGTCAACGGCTTCTCTGCAGCCCTGGCCTTGGCACGTGAGACCCAGCTTGTT